>JAGLFE010000170.1 GCA_023144675.1 Thiomargarita sp.
ACCTATTTTAGGACTACCAAAATATATCATAAATATATGAATTAAAGAATAATTATTTAAATAAAAATCGCAACTATCATTTTTAGACTAAAAATTGTCAATTTCTTTATAAATCTATAAATGTAGATTAGGGAATTAATTTATGAACAATTGGAATGAATTTAATTTTAATACCCGTGCAGTTAGGGCTGGACAAGTACGTAGTCAAGAAGGCGAACATAGCGAGGCAATGTTTTTAACCTCCAGTTTTGTATTCGATAGTGCGGCTCAAGCGGCGGCGCGTTTTTCTCAAACAGAACCAGGTAATATTTACTCCCGTTTTACCAATCCAACAGTTAGAAATTTTGAAGAACGGCTTGCTGTTTTAGAAGGTGGAGAATGTTGCGTTGCGACTGCATCTGGTATGGCGGCTATTTTTAGCACCTGTTTAGGTTTATTAAAAGCTGGCGACCATATTATTGCTTCTCAAAGTATTTTTGGCTCAACGGTTAATTTACTTAATACCATATTATCCAAATTTGATGTTAGCACCACTTTTGTTAATTTAAATGACTTAGAAAGTTGGCAAGCGGCAGTTCAAAGTAATACTAAACTATTTTTTATGGAAACGCCTTCTAATCCGTTGACAGAATTAGGCGATATCCAAGCCATTGCCGATATAGCGCATAAAAATGATTGTTTATTAGTGGTTGATAATTGTTTTTGTACTCCAGCTTTGCAACAACCTCTATCTTTGGGGGCAGATATTGTGATCCATTCGGCAACTAAATTTTTGGATGGACAAGGGCGTTGCATGGGCGGAGCGGTTATTGGAACTAAAGATTTGGTGGGTAAGGATATTTTTGCCATATTACGTTCAGGAGGTCCAACCATGAGTCCTTTCAACGCTTGGATATTTTTAAAGGGTTTGGAAACGCTTGATGTACGGATGCAAAGGCACTGCGATAATGCGGAACAACTTGCAATTTGGTTAGAAAAACAACAAAACGTAGAACGAATTTATTATCCTGGTTTAGCTTCTCATCCACAACATGAATTAGCTAAAAAGCAACAAAGTCGTTTTGGAGGTTTGGTTGCTTTTGAAGTTAAGGGCGGGCAAGAAGCTGCTTGGAAAGTGATTGATTCCACCCAAGTAATGTCTATTACAGCCAATTTAGGCGATGCCAAAACAACTATTACTCATCCTGCTAGTACCACGCATGGACGTATTACTGAAGAACAGCGTCAAGCGGCAGGTATTCAACCTGGTTTAATCCGAATTTCAGTTGGTTTAGAAGATATTGAAGATTTAAAAGCTGATTTAACTATGGGTTTAAATGTTTAGCCATGGAAGATATGCGAATTAAGGGTTGAAAAATTCTATTTAAAATAAAATATGTGATTGGAATTCAACACTTCAACATAATTGATGCGCTTCGCAAACTCAGCACCGATTCCAAATTTACGTTATAAAATTAAGAAAAAGTAGGATGCTGCTGAGAAACGAAGCGCATCAATCGTGTTAACTATTAATTCGCATTATAATTATACAAATAATCACTTAAAAGCATGGTTTCCAAATTTACCTTCTTATGAAGCCTATGTTGCACGGCTTAAC
>JAGLFE010000171.1 GCA_023144675.1 Thiomargarita sp.
TTATCGTGGAAGTGAAAAGCCATGTAAAACAAGATGATTTACAGCAATTATTAAAAATCTTAGCCAATTTTCCAAAAGTATTTCCAGAACATGCAGCTAAACGTTTATATGCCATACTTGCCTATGTTGATATGCCTGACAATGTTAAAGCAAAAATATTGCAAAATGGTATTTATTTAGCTAGAATTAATGATGAACATTTTAAATTGCAAATACCAGATAATTTTCAAGCACAGAGTTATAATACAATTGTTTGAAGCAAAATTTTCCCCTCGTTTCCATATTTCAGCGTGGGAATGAGATAATTTTAATTGTTTTGTGGGGGTAACCCGTGTGTCTGCCCTGAATACTGATTCAGACAAAAGAGTTTAAAAAATACTAATTTGAATACCGAATTTATTAAATGGTTTCGTACCGTTTCTCCTTATATACATGCCCATCGTGGGAAAACTTTTGTCATTAGTTTTGGTGGAGCAGCAGTTGAAAAAAAGCATCAATTTGCTGGTTTAATCCATGATATTGCGCTATTAAATAGTTTAGGAATACGCATAGTTTTGATACATGGTACTCGCCCTCAAATAGAACAATGCCTTCAAATTCAAAAATTACCTTCTTCTTATGTAAACGGCTTGCATATTACCGACGAAACAGCATTAAAATGCGCTAAAGCCGCTTGCGGTATTGTAAGTATTGAAATTGAAAGTTTATTATCGGCTAGTTTAAGTAATTCGCCAAGTTGTCAATCTGATATTCGGACTACTTCAGGTAATTTCATAACTGCTCGCCCAGTTGGAATACGTGATGGAATTGATTATCTTTACTCTGGTCAAATTCGGCGAATTGATTCTAAGGCAATTAAATATTATTTAGATCA
Source organism: Thiomargarita sp. (assembly GCA_023144675.1). GTDB lineage: Bacteria > Pseudomonadota > Gammaproteobacteria > Beggiatoales > Beggiatoaceae > JAGLFE01. The sequence goes on from JAGLFE010000171.1 coordinate 875, forward strand.
AAGTAATATCGTTATTATTTCACCGCTTGGTTATTCGACAACAGGTGAAACTTTTAATTTATTAATGGAAGAAGTAGCAACAGAAGTAGCAATTGCCTTAAATGCAAATAAATGGATTCATTTAATAGAAAATTCAGGTTTATTAAACCAAAAAGGACAATTAATTCAACAATTAACTGTTACCCAAGCACAAAATTACACAAAACAACTAGCATCAATATCCTATGCAATCAAAGCCTGCCAACAAGGAGTGCAACGTGTACATTTTCTCTCACAACAAATAGAAGCTAGTCTATTATTAGAATTATTTACTCGCGATGGTATTGGCACACTTATCAGCGTTGACCCCTTTGAACAACTTCGCCAAGCCAAAATTTCAGACTTAGGTGGTTTACTAGAATTAATTAAACCATTAGAAACAACTGGAGTTTTAGTGCGGCGTTCCCGTGAAAAATTAGAAATAGAAATTGAGCATTTTATTGTACAAGAACGAGATGGAATGATTATTGGCTGTGCCGCTTTATATCCCTATATTGAAGAAAAAATGGCAGAATTAGCCTGTTTAATTGTGCATCAAGAATATCGTAGCCAAGAACGAGGCAGTCATTTATTACATTACTTAGAAAATCAAGCTCGCCAGTTGCATATTGATTGCATTTTCATTTTAACCACGCAAACAGCCCATTGGTTTATAGAAAGAGGTTTTGTTAAATCTTCACCTAATTTATTACCTAAATCTAAACAAAATTTGTATAATTACCAAAGAAATGCTAAGGTGTTTTTAAAAAAATTATAAATATTTATTTAAAATACTGTAACTATCTACCAAGAAATACCTATAAAATGTAGTGCTGAGGAACGAAGCGCATCAATAATGTTAAAATTTTAACTATCAATTCGCATTTAAAGCTTTAATTGGTAGATATAGTAACATTCTTATATTGCTATACTATTTTAAACTTTAACTAATTGATTTAACTTGCAATAAAGTTATTATTATGGTACTTATTTATAAGAATATCACTATAGTTACAAAATACTTAGAAAGTATATAATTCACTCTTATTTTTAAATCCAAAATCCGTGAATAGGTAATATTTCATAATTAATTTTACGGTAATCCTGAATAATGTAATGTTTTTTATAAAAATTCGTTAAGTATAAAATATTTAACAAGTTGTCCACTGCTTTGTGCAAGATTACCAATTTTACTATCTTTACTAGAATTTACATAATAATGAACAACCTATTCAATGGTATTTACTATTTTTTTAAAGGATTTACCCTTATTTTTAAGCCCAAAATCCGTCAATGGGTACTCATTCCATTTCTAATTAACATGGTTTTATTTAGCCTATTACTTTATTATAGTTGGCTTTATTTTACTATAGTAACTGGTTTTATAATTAACTTTGTTCAAACAGGATTTCCAAATTTAATTTGGATAACTAATTTAATTGGCTGGCTAATAATACCTTTGTTTATTGGTTTTAGTTTGGTAATTATTTTACTTAGTTTTACCATTATTGCTAATTTAATTGCGGAACCTTTTAATGGCTTGCTTGCCGTCGCAGTTGAACAATATTTGACCAATCAAGTTCCACCTTCTTCTTCTGAATCTATTTTTAAAAAAATCCTTAATTTTATTCCTGAAAAATTGGGAAAATTACTATATTATTTAAAATGGTTTATTATTTTATTAATTATTTCTATCCTACCAGTTATTAATATTATTTCACCAGTTTTATGGTTTCTATTTATGGCATGGATTGCTTGTTTAGAATATGCCGATGCACCATTGGGTAATCATCATTATAGTCCAGCCATGCAACGTCAACTTCTAGCCCAAAAACGTCTTTTATCTTTAAGTTTTGGTAGTACTACATTAATTGCCTTATTTATCCCCTTCATCAATTTTTTAGTTATGCCTATTGCCGTTGCTGGTGCGACTTGTATGTGGGTGCATGAATTTAAAGGTATAAAAATTGAAGATGTAAAAATAGTAAAAGATTAATTGTTATTAAAATTTTTGCTAGTTCTGAATAATGTAGTGTTTTTCATAAAAATCGCTTAAATATCAAATATTTAACTTAGCATTACTTTGTGCAGGATTACCAAATTTTTTATTAATCAATTAAATTATATTTCAAAATTAAGTTTAATGATTTGATGTAAATAGTTATTTAATCGCATTTTTCTTCAAAATTTAACAAAATTATAATATGGGTAAAAAAACACCGTTATACCAAATACATATAGAAAATAATGCTAAAATGATTGATTTTAGCGGTTGGGATATGCCATTACATTATGGCTCGCAAATTCAAGAACACCATCAAGTACGTTCTAATGCTGGTATTTTTGATGTTTCACACATGACAATTATTGATATTATTGGTTGCCAAGCTCGGAAATTTTTGCGTTATTTATTAGCAAATGACGTAAATCGTCTGCAAGAACCAGGCAAGGCACTTTATAGCTGTATGTTAAATGAGCAAGGAGGTGTATTAGATGATTTAATCATTTATTTTATGAATGAGGAACATTTTCGCCTCGTAGTTAATGCGGCAACTCGAGAGAAAGATATGGCTTGGATTCAGCAACAAGCCCAAAATTTTTCTGTAAGCATTGAAGAGCGAAGTGATTTAGCCATGTTGGCAGTACAAGGGTCGCAGGCACCAAAAAAATTATTAGCTATTTTGCCTAAAAATTTCCAAAATTCAGTAGCTAAACTTAAACCTTTTCATGCGACCTGGAATGAATCATTATTTATTGCTCGAACAGGTTATACTGGCGAAGATGGCTTTGAAATTATTTTAGCTAATCAAATCGCTCTTGACTGGGCAAATAAAATCATAGCGGCTGACATATTACCTATTGGCATGGGGGCAAGAGATACACTACGTTTGGAAGCTGGCATGAATTTATATGGTTCTGACATGGATGAAAACTATTCGCCTTTGGAAGCTGGTTTAAGCTGGACTGTTGCCTTTAAACCCACGGATCGGGATTTTATTGGACGTGTCCCCTTGGAAATTCAATTGAAACATGGCAAGCATAAAATTATGCTGGGTTTAATATTGCAAGCTAAAGGAATATTACGCAACCACCAACCAGTATTTGTCAACGAACAACAAATTGGAGAAATTACTAGCGGTTCATTTTCTCCAACTTTGAATACTTCAATTGCGTTTGCCCGCTTACAAGCTGGAGAATATCAAGAGCTAACAGTTAAAGTGCGCAATAAACAGTTAGTTGCAAAAGTAGTTAAATTACCATTTGTACGGCATGGTAAAGCTTGTTATTAAATAATTCTATTTTTCTATATAAAAGGATAAAATTTAATGAGTAAAATTATCGATGATTTAAAATACACTGATTCCCATGAATGGGTACGAATAGAAGCTGATGGTCAAGTAACAATCGGCATTACCGATCATGCTCAAGATTTATTAGGCGATATTGTTTTTGTCGAATTACCTGAAGTTGGTAAACAATTAGCAGTTAAAGAAGTAATTGGTGTACTTGAATCGGTTAAATCAGCGGAAGATTTATACACCCCTGTAGCTGGAGAAGTTACAGCAATAAATGAGCTAATTTCTGAACAACCTGAGTTATTAAATAATGACCCCTATGGCGAAGCTTGGTTATTCAAAGTAAATTTAGCAAATAATAATTTGGAACATTTATTAGATGCTAAACAATATGCAGAACTGATTGCTGAATAATAATCGCTAATTGAATGATTTTATGGTAGTTCTGATAATAGCAAACCTGTTAGGTCTTTTATTATTGACAGGTTTACCACAACTATCTAAAAAATAAAAGTAACTATCCACCAAGAAGTTTAAGAAGTTTTTATTTAATATAAAATGTGTGATTGTAATTAAAAACATTGAAATAATTGATGCGCTTCGTAAACTCAGCACATCCTACGATTCTAAATTATTTAATTAAGAACTACTAAAATTAAATCGGGTAAAATGTAGGATGCTGCTGAGGAACGAAGCGCATCAATCATGTTAAAGCAATATTTTAACTCTTGATTCGCATTTAAAGTTTAGTTGGTAGATAATTACAAATAAAGAACAAAACCTAATGGAAAAAACGTGAGTAACTATAAAGATAGCTTAAATTTGCCTAAAACTAAATTTCCAATGCGGGGTAATTTACCTAAGCGTGAACCTGACTTTTTAGCATTTTGGGAAAAAATAGATTTATATAAACAACTTAGGAAACAAGGAAAAGAACGTCCTCGTTTTATTTTGCACGATGGTCCTCCCTATGCAAATGGTGATATTCATATTGGTCATGCGGTTAATAAAATTTTAAAAGACTTTATTATTAAAGCCAAAACATTAAATGGTTTTGATGCTCCTTACATACCAGGCTGGGATTGTCATGGCTTACCGATTGAATTACAAGTTGAAAAAAAACTAGGCAAAGCAGGTGATAAAGTAGATGCGCATCAATTTCGCCAAGCTTGCCGTGAATATGCAACTCTACAAGTAAATAAACAACGTACAGATTTTAAACGCTTGGGTGTGATTGGTGATTGGGATAATCCTTATTTAACTATGGATTATCGTAATGAAGCCAATATTATTCGCTCATTAGGAAAAATTATCGAAGCTGGACACTTAAATAACGGATTTAAGCCTGTTCATTGGTGTAGCGACTGTGGTTCTGCTCTTGCCGAAGCTGAAGTTGAGTATGAGGACAAAAAATCTATTGCGGTTGATGTCAGATTTAGCGTTATCAATGAAAATGATTTGTTAAACCGTTGTCATCACGCTCCTGATCGAGTAGGTTCTGGTCCTATATCAATCGTTATTTGGACAACCACGCCTTGGACTTTACCAGCTAATCAAGCAGTGGCTTTACATCCAGATTTTGAATATTCGATTGTACAATGTGAAGGGCAATATGGGGCAGAACGTTTAGTTATCGCCGAAGCTTTATTAAAAGATATTATGTATCGCTATGATATAGAAAATTACCATGTTGTCGCCTATTGTCAAGGTAAAGATTTAGAAAATTTGCAATTACAACATCCTTTTTATGATCGACAAGTGCCAGTTATTTTAGGTGAACATGTAACACTTGAAGCTGGAACTGGTGCAGTGCATACCGCTCCCGGACATGGTCAGGAAGATTATGTGGTGGGACAACAATATAATTTGCCGATTAATAATCCAGTAGATGGCGAGGGCAAATTTTTACCAGATACGCCATTATTTGCTGGTGAACACGTACTTAATGCTAATGAACATGTTGTAGAAGTATTGAAAGCCCAGGCGAAATTAGTGCATGAACATCGTATTTTACACAGCTATCCTCATTGTTGGCGACATAAAACCCCGATTATTTTTAGAGCAACGCCACAATGGTTTATTAGCATGAACCAGCATCAATTGAGAAAAAATGCTTTGCAAGCGATTAATACAGTAAATTGGATGCCTGATTGGGGTGAACAACGGATTGAAGGCATGATTTCAAACCGTCCTGATTGGTGCATTTCTCGTCAACGTTATTGGGGAGTTCCGATTCCATTATTTGTCCATAAAACAACGCATCATTTACATCCGCAAACCCAAGAATTAATTGAAAAAATTGCTCAAAAAGTCGAGCAAGAAGGAGTTGGTGCTTGGTTTAATTTAGAAGCATCGGAATTGTTGGGTGAAGAAGCAAATAACTATGAAAAAACTACCGATATTTTAGACGTTTGGTTTGATTCTGGAGTTACCCATTTTTCCGTTTTAGAACAGCATGAACAATTGCAAATACCAGCGGATTTATATTTAGAAGGTTCGGATCAACATCGTGGTTGGTTTCAATCTTCGTTATTGACTTCAATTGCTATGCGTGATGGTCAAGTTCCCTACAAAGCCGTTTTAACTCATGGCTTTACGGTGGATGGTAAGGGTAAAAAAATGTCTAAATCCTTGGGTAACGTTATTGCGCCACAAAAGGTAATTAAAAATTTAGGAGCTGATATTTTACGTTTATGGGTAGCGGCAACTGATTATCGAGCAGAAATGACTGTTTCTGATGAAATTTTAAGACGCATTGCTGATACTTATAGACGATTGCGTAATACTTCCCGTTTTTTATTAGCCAATTTGGATGGATTTAATCCCGAAACTGATTGTGTTGCACCTGAAAATATGCTGGCATTAGATCGTTGGATTATTGACCGAGCCTTGAATTTACAACAGGAAATTATCGAAGCCTACGACAGTTATGCTTTTCACCTGGTTTACCAAAAATTACATCAATTTTGTGCCGTTGATATGGGTGGTTTATATCTTGACATCATTAAAGACCGCCAATATACTTGCCAATCTAAAAGTCTAGCTCGTCGTTCGGCTCAAACGGCCTTATATCATATTGCTGAAGCATTAGTTCGTTGGTTCGCACCTATTTTGAGTTTTACCGCTGAAGATATGTGGCAACATATACCAGGGAAGCGGGGTGAATCGGTATTATTAGAATCCGCTTGGTACTCAGGTTTATTTGCTTATGAAGATGAAAAATGGACAAATATTTTTGCGGTGCGGGAAGTGGTAAATAAAGAGCTGGAAAAATTACGTACTGCGGAAATAATTGGCTCTTCGTTAGATGCGGAAGTGGATTTATATTGTGAAGATAAACTTTATCAACAATTACAAACTTTAGATGATGAATTACGCTTTGTATTAATTACATCATACGCAAGAATTCATCCAATTACAGAAAAACCTGCGTCCGCGATTGAATGTGAAGGCTTTTGGCTACAAGCTGTTGCTTCCAAACATGAAAAATGTGTACGTTGTTGGCATCATCGGGAGGAAGTGGGTCAAAATGAA
>JAGLFE010000172.1 GCA_023144675.1 Thiomargarita sp.
AGTTGAGTTCAAGGGCTTCATCGCAGGGAGAAGCGGTAACGGTGGTTGATAAGATTAGGCTTATAATGGTTATTTTTAATAACATGATTTTTCCTGTTGTTTGGTTAAAGTTGATCTATCGAATTATTTCAATAATCGTATGAAACCCGCTTGTTCAAAATGATGATCTGTTGTCAGGGCTTCTAAAATATTACGTTGTTGCATAATGATAAAACTACTACAATCAACTAAACTCCATGTTTTATCTTGCCTTTTTGTTAGTAAATTCCAAGCCTCTTCATGTATGGAAAAATCAATATGAATAATATTAACCCATGGGGCTGTTTTAATGGTTTTAATCACTCTAATTTGTTGATTTCTAGGTATCCGTAAAGGGCTTGTTAATAGAGCAACTAATTCTAAAAGGACATAATTAGTAGTAATAACTTGCGTTTTTGTTGTGTAGCATTCTTGCATTAAATATTTAGCTTTAACATGAAAAGGCTCTGTTTTTACGAAAAATTCAGCCCAACCGGAGGTGTCTGCAAAAATTTCATTCATTGTTATTAGCCAATTGTTTTCCAAGATATTCGTTATGTCGTTCTCCTATATCTGTTATATCGGACTGAAATATACCAGCTAGTTGCAATAAAGCATCGTTTGGAGCTTGTTTAACCGCTTTTTCTATCCATATCATAACCATTTTTTCTGGTGTTTGATTAATTTGATTTGCTCGTTGGAGTATTTTATCAAATAGCAGTTCAGATATGTCTAATGAGAGTGGTTTTGCCATATTTTTTATCCTCGGTGAAGGTGCTTATTAAATGTTATTTTGCAATTGTCCAATCTTCCAAATCAATACCCTGTAATCGCTTAAAATGATTTGTATTATTAGTAACCATAACCATATCATTAAATATTGCCGTTGTACCAATAAGCAAATCAAAATCATCAAGTGGATTACCTGCTCTCCGCAACCTCACTTTTTCCTTGGCATATAAATCCAAAGCACCAATAATAGGTACAATTTGTATTTTATTATGAAATTCATCCACGACTAAACTATTTTGCTCAATCCTGTTACTATTTTCAACACCAAATTTCAATTCTGCAAGCGTTATTTCAGATATAAAACAATTGCTTAAACCAATTTGTTCAATTTTATCTGATAATTGAAAAAGTCCTTTAAGATAAAAAATGCAAATATTTGTATCCAAAAGATATTTTTTCAAAACGTTTCCTGTTTTCGATTAAATAATCGGCTTTGTTGTATTTCTGCTATAAGTTGTTCTGCACTCTGTTCTGATTGAAAAGCACCAAACAAAGGTTTCAAGGAAATTGTTTCGGAAGATTTTAATGATTGTGAAAGCCATGAAATCAGTTCTAATTTTTGATTCGGAGTTAAATTTCTCAATAAATCAAAGTAATTACATAATAATGTTTGGTTAAAATCTGTAGTAACCATACTATTTTAGTCTCCATAAGTGATATAATTCAACCAAAGCTAGTAGCACCAAATAGCAGAAAGAATATATTTAAAGATGTATGACACTTCG
>JAGLFE010000173.1 GCA_023144675.1 Thiomargarita sp.
TTACGTTGCACTCGACCTACATTTTAACCCAATCACTACTTTATTCAGGACTGCCTTAACATTTTTATTCAGGATCAAGTGAATGTCGCCATGATTGAGTTTCCTTTTCAAATAAACGCCGACTTTCTTTGGGTCCCCAACTACCAGCTTGATAAGTTGGAATATAATCTCGTTCTGTTGCCCACACCCGCAAAATTGGGTCAACTATTTTCCAAGCATATTCAACTTCATCATAACGCAAAAATAATGACCGATCGCCTTTAATAACATCTAATAACAATTCTTCATAAGCATCCTTAGCTACATCATCCTCTTTCCGAAAACCAGCATCTAAAGTTATTTGACGGGTATTCATTTCTAAACCAGGTTCTTTTATTGTTACTTCGGCTCGAATAGATTCAGTTGGTTGAATACCTAATAACACCCAATTTGGGTCCATTTTTTTGATTTGATTTGGGCGGAAAAATTGTTGTGGTGGAGATTTAAAGCAAATGGAAATCATTGATTGTGATTCTTTAAGTCGTTTACCAGTACGGAGGTAAAATGGAACACCAGCCCACCGCCAATTATCAATAAATAATTTAACCGCCGCATAGGTTTCTGTTACGCTATTTTGAGGGATTTTATCTTCTTGTAAATAACCCCTTACCATCTGTTTATTAATCATGCCAGCCATATATTGAGCGCGACAAGTTTGAGCATGAACTGTATTAGGAGTAATAGGGCGAATTGATTTAAGTACTTTTACTTTTTCATCCCGCAAGGATTCCGCTTCCATTGAAATCGGCGGTTCCATTGCAACCAATGTGAGTAATTGCAATAAATGGCTTTGTATCATATCCCGCATCGCACCAGCATTATCATAATAATCAGCCCGCTGTTCGACTCCCAACATTTCTGAATGGGTAATTTGCACATGATCAATATAATTACGATTCCATAAAGGTTCTAACATTAAATTAGCAAATCTAAATACTAAAACATTTTGCACTGTGCCTTTACCTAAATAGTGATCAATGCGATAAATTTGTTCTTCTTTCAAATATTTGGAAAAGCGTTGATGTAAAGCATAGGCACTTTCTAAATCAGAACCGAAGGGTTTTTCCACCACAACCCGTTTCCAACCATGTTCTTCATCTAATAGTTGGTTTTGACTTAAATGTTGCACTACATTACCAAATTCTGCTGGACGAATGGACATATAAAAAGCAATATTTTGTGGAAATACCGAATCTTTATTAATAAATTCTCGCATTTCTGCATACATAGATTCTTGAGTTAAATTTCCTTCAAAATAATAAAGTCGTTGCTTAAATTGGGCAAAAATTTCTGCATTTAAACCATTACGTGCCTTATTAACCAACATTTTTTCAACTTCAGCAATCCATTTATCACGATTCCAAGTCCTTCGTCCTACCGCTAAAATCATAGTACCTGTTGGAAGTCGATTGGCAACCTCCAAATGGTAAAGAGCTGGCAATAATTTGGTGCTGGATAAATTACCAGTTGCGCCAAAAATAATATAAGTACAAGGTTCTTGATTTACCATAGCTATTCTTATTTTAAGTAAAATTCATTTGATATTAGTTTGCGTATTTTATAAACCTTAATAATTTATGTTATCATAAAAAAAGTTAGAAACTTCTAAATTTTTATATTAGATAAAATTATGAAACGTCCAATATCTCATAAACGTGATGCGCTTCGCAAGCTTAGTACATCCTACGATGTGAAATTATTTAATTAAAAAATATAAAATTAAGTAGGGTAAAAAACGTAGGATGCTGCTGAGGAACGAAGCGCATCAATAATTAATAAAACTAAAATATTGAATCATTTGACAGTAAGCTCCAAATTAAGTATTATTAAAAATTAGTCTTGCTTTTTTCTAACAAAATATTATATTAAAGTATTAAAGCTATTCTAT
>JAGLFE010000174.1 GCA_023144675.1 Thiomargarita sp.
TGATTACGTGCCGCTGCTTCACTGCCAATTGCCTGTCCGATTTGGCTAACTATTTCTGGGGTTAAACTTTCATCAACAATTCCACGAATATCATAAGCTCTAAAAATTGACATATTTTATTTTCCTAGTAAATTTTTGTTTAAAAATCTTTGTTAAAAATTCAATTAAATAAGTTATTTGGAATAATGTTAAAAATTATTTTGAGATAAATATACTAGATTCTGTTGATTGAATTTTCATAAAATAACAAATTTATGGTAAAAATAAACTTACATATACTATAATTAAATAGTGTATTTTAAAGATGATTTTTTATTCAGATTTAAAATGTAGTAATAAACAGAGCAATTTTGAAATTTAATCAAAAATTGTTTAAATTATTATTTAATAAGGAAATTAAATGACAAATTTGCAAATTGCAGATCGAGTTCAAGCAATTAAACCATCTCCAACTTTAGCTGTTACCGTTCGAGCAGCTGAAATGCGTGCCGCTGGACATGATATTATTGGTTTAGGAGCTGGCGAACCCGATTTTGATACACCTCAACATATTAAACAAGCTGGCATAGATGCAATTAATAACGGTTATACTCGCTATACGCCTGTTGATGGAATTGCCGACCTAAAACAAGCAATTATTGACAAGTTTGCCCATGATAACCAATTGGAATATAATATGAAGCAAATATTAGTTTCATGTGGTGGTAAACAAAGTTTTTATAATTTAGCTCAGGCTTTAATTAATCCAGGGGATGAAGTCATTATTTTAGCTCCTTATTGGGTTTCCTATCCTGATATGACTAAATTAGCTGGTGGTAAACCAGTAGTTATCAATAGCGGTGTTGAACAAAATTTCAAAATTAATGCTAAACAGTTAGAAGCAGCTATTACTAGTAAAACTAGATTGTTTGTAATCAACAGTCCTTCAAATCCAACTGGAGCGCATTATACGCCCGAAGAATTGGCTGAATTAGGCAAAGTTTTAATTAACCATCCTAATATAATTATTGCGACTGATGATATGTACGAACATATTTTATGGGAAGGTAAACCATTTAAAAATATTTTGAATGTTTGCCCAGAACTTTATGATCGCACCTTTGTACTGAATGGGGTATCAAAAGTTTATGCAATGACAGGATGGCGGATTGGATATGCTGGTGGTCCTGCCCCATTAATTCAAAAAATGAAAACTATTCAATCTCAAAGCACTTCTAATCCAACTTCAATTTCTCAATATGCGGCTTTGACTGCTCTAAAAGGTGAACAATCTTTTATTGCTGAAATGGTCAGTACTTTTAAAGAACGGCATGATTTCGTCTTAAAATCTTTATTGGAAATTGAAGGCGTTAAATGTCTAGCTTGCCAAGGAACTTTTTACATTTTTCCAAGTATGCAGGCGGTAATGGATCGTTTAGGTGTTGCTACAGATATTGAATTTAGCGAAATGTTGATTGAAAAAGCTGGAGTAGCTGTTGTACCTGGTTCGGCATTTGGTGCCGACGGTTATGTACGAATTTCTTTTGCAACTAGCATGGATAATCTAAAGAATGCTATGGAAAGATTACATAATATACTTAAATAGTTGAATTTTATATAAAAAGTAAAATAAATCAATTTTTTTTGTTTTATTGCTTGCTTTTAAATAAAAAATAAGTATAATATATTATTCCAAAAAGCAGAAAT
>JAGLFE010000175.1 GCA_023144675.1 Thiomargarita sp.
GAGTTTACGAACTATAACAGTATGAAACTTTGAAAATTAATATCGAACCACAATATACCAAATGTCAGAGTTATCAAGTTTATCTTAATTTACAGGCGTAAGATGATGTAATATTTATTGCTTCAATTTTTCTGTAATTTCTGCAACTCTAATGCGTGTTTTAACACCGTCTATGCCGAAGCGATTGTTGTTCATAAAAACAGCGTATTTATCATTTAAAATTGTAAAACCTTCAATATCAAATTCTAAATCTGAAATATCACGGCGGGAATCAATTGCTAAAATTTTATCCACTGCTGTAATTCCTAAAGCGGTTAAACTAGATGAAGTTTCCAATGAAGTAAGTGCGGCATTATTAATAATAATATCTGAACCTGAACCCAAAATATTATCGGCTGAACTTAAATTAACTCGATATAATTTAGTGTGCCTTTTAATCCGTTCTAAAATAATTAACTCATCTGTATCTAAGGCAACCATTTCACTAATTCTGACATCGCGCTGGTCAGTACTATTATCAGCGAGAAAGGTATCTGGTTCATCCAATATATAAATATATTCACCAATAACGCTATCAAAATCACCCTGTTGTAACATTACTTTAAATAAGCGTACATAACGAGAATTTTTAGTTGCTTCTGCATTTGGATTAGCTAATGGACTTTCTAACATAAAATATAAAAATTGCTCATTTGGACTAATTGCTAATGATTCAATTCCACGATTAATTGCTCGTTTTTTCAAAATTTCAGGTAAAAGCCCTAAAACTCGATAATTAGCGGCGGCTAAATCAATTTCAACTCCTTCAGGCACAATTCGTTCGAGAATCAACCCATTTTTAGTAACATGAACTAAACTAGAAGCGTATTCATCAGCAATCCAAAAAGTATCGTTAGAAAGTTTAACTAAAGCTTTAGGATTTACACCTTGTGGATCGAAGTTTAATAAATTACCTTGATTATCGTAGGCATTTTCCACTGCCATAGTTGACAAAGGATTTAACAAGCCAGAAATCGGATTAGCATCACGGTCGCTTAATTTAGTTGTACCAATAATTTCATAACCAACTTTCATACCCACAATTCCGCTGGTATCGATATTAAATTTATATATCGTTGGTACAAAATCAGGCAAGGCTATAATAACATCATCAATATTATTTGGGTTAAATTTACCAGTTACACAGAATTCTTCAACGCCTAATATTTCTCCACTATCTTGGCAAAGAATACTCGGACCTCTGTTAGTAACGGCATAAAATTCATCAATAGAATCATCCGCAAAATGGAAAATACCACTACCCATACCAGCTTCAAATGTTATGGAGTTACCACCCTGAAAATTTACAGTTTGTTTTGGATCTTCTACATCAATCATATCCTCACTTAAAACAGCAGTAGAAATAACATCATTCACAAGATTATTAATAGGGTCATCGCTATCGCCACCGCAATTAATTAAAGCAATTAAAATAGTCGCATAAAATAAAAACCGTAACCACATAAATTTACTCCTTAGAGATTAGTAATTAAATTAAAATTAGTTAATTAATTATATGAACCTATCCCACTAATAATTTATTAAGCCAAATATGTATAGTAGCTAAAGAAATAAAACCATCAAAAATTTTAGGTATACGTTCCCATCTAACAACAAGACGACCATATTTACGTTGAAACCAAGCAAATGTTCGTTCCATTTAAACTTTAGTGGGATAGGTTCATGTTAATAAAAAATAATTTCATTATACCTATATTTTTCAAATATTTTAAGTATTTTTTTTAAAAAAAAGTAACCACTTTAAATTATAATAGTTATTTTTCCTATTTATAATATCCAAATTTTAGAATGGTTTAATCTATGAAATTTTTATTTGATTTATTTCCAGTGTTATTATTTTTTATTGCTTATAAACTTTATGACATTTATACTGCCACCGCTGTAATTATTGTTGCTTCTATCTTGCAAGTTGGTGGGTTTTGGTTAAAACACCGGCGGTTTGAAAAAATGCACCTAATTACATTGGTATTTGTAGTTATATTAGGTGGTGCAACGATTTTTTTACAAGACGAAAATTTTATAAAATGGAAACCAACTGTAGTAAATTGGATATTCGCCATCGCTTTTTTAGCCAGCCAATTTATTGGCAAACGCAATTTTTTACAAATGATGCTGGATAAACAAATTATCTTAACTTCAAATCATGTTTGGAGAACTTTAAATTTTGCTTGGGTTACTTATTTTATTATTATTGGGATGATTAATTTATATGTTGCTTTTAATTATGATACTAATACTTGGGTCAATTTTAAATTGTTTGGCATGATGGGTTTAACTATTATTTTTGTAATTATTCAGGGAATTTATTTAAGCAAATATATTGTTATTTCTGATGAAGAAGAGAAAAAAGAAAAAACGGTTTCTGAACAATCTAGCATTGATGGTTGATTTGTTGTGGGTGGTGCAATAAAGAAGACCATCCAGAAAATCTTCTAGTCCTGTCAATCCTGATTCTGACAATTAAATAAACCACCCAAAGTCAATAGAACGAAATGTAGGATTTATAAGCGAAAAGTCATACATCAAATTGACCTATTTTAAAAAATATTGGTTAAATTTGTTCAGGACTACCAATTTTTACGGCATGTTACTGTATTGGGATAGATTATGTCCCAAAAAATTTTCCAAAATAGCTAAAGCTGATAATAGGATAAATTTCAATTCTACAAACTTTCTATCTGTTCCATAGATAAGCCAGTAACTTCCACAATGGTTTTTATAGCTACCTTTGCGTCCTTCATATTTTTAGCCATACTTAAAACTCCTTTTTCTATACCTTTTTCCATAC
>JAGLFE010000176.1 GCA_023144675.1 Thiomargarita sp.
TTTTAAGTGTCTAAATTAACCACAGAAAGAGCATTTTCCTCAATAAAATTGCGGCGCGGTTCAACTTGATCGCCCATTAAAGTAGTGAAAATCTCATCGCAAGCCACTACATCTTCAATACGCACTTGCAACAAATTACGAGTTTCAGCATTCATAGTAGTTTCCCACAATTGATTGGGATTCATTTCTCCCAAGCCCTTATAACGCTGAATATGCAAACCCCGCCGTGCTTCATTTCCTAGCCAATCAACCGCTTCTTTAAAATTTTGAATGGCAAATTTTTTCTCACCGCGTTGTATATACGCCCCGTCTTCAATCAAACCGATTAAAGTATTACTTAAATCAGTAATTGCTTGATATTCGGCAGTATTAAAAAATTTTTGGGTTAAACCATAATGATATTCAACACTGTGCGCAATCATGGTAATATCTATTGCAAAACCATTTTTCTCTATTAATGGTATTTCAGGTTCAATTATTTCAATGTCATCGGTTGCCAACACTTTTTCAACTTTAATCGCTTCATCATCAATTATTTCAGGCTCAACAATTACAGTTGCTTCATCATCAATTATTTCAGATTCAGCAATTACAGTTGCTTCATCATCAACTATTTTAGGTTCAACAATTACTAACACTTCTGAAACTTTGATTTCATAATTATAAATTTTATCTTTAAGCAACTCAGTTAATTGTTCAAACCATTGCTCAAGTTTATCAAGTTCTTGCGCATCGGTTTCGGTCATAATTGGCATATCAATCATACCTTCCAACACTTCTTTTGGCAATTGACGTGATAAACGTTTTATCATTGTATCAACTCGCAAATAGTGATGAAATAGTGTTTCCAAAGCCTCTCCTTGTATGGAAGGAGCATTAGGATTAGCAAACAATTGCGCATTTTGTACCGCTAAAGTGCTTAAATATTCATCAAGTTCCGCATCATCTTTAACGTATTGTTCCTGTTTACCCTTGGTTAATTTGTATAAAGGCGGTTGCGCAATATAAATATGTCCGCGTTCAATCAATTCTGGCATTTGGCGATAGAAAAAGGTCAATAACAAGGTTCTAATATGCTGTCCATCGACATCAGCATCAGTAGCTAAAATAACACGATGATAACGTAATTTATCGGGATTATATTCTTCTTGCCCAATACCACAACCCAACGCCATAATTAAAGTCCCAACTTCCGCCGAAGCCAACATTTTATCAAACCGAGCTTTTTCAACGTTTAAAATTTTACCTTTTAAGGGCAAAATGGCTTGATATTTCCGATCTCGTCCTTGTTTAGCAGAACCGCCAGCACTATCTCCTTCGACCAAGAATAATTCTGATAAAGCTGGGTCTTTTTCTTGGCAATCGGCTAATTTTCCTGGCAAACCAGCGATATCTAAAGCAGTTTTACGTCGAGTCATTTCACGTGCTTTTCGCGCTGCTTCCCTGGCACGAGCGGCTTCCATAATTTTCACCGCAATACTTTTAGCTTCAGCCGGTGTTTCCAATAAAAACTCATTTAACTTTTCGGCAACAACACCTTCAACTGCTGCTTTAACTTCACTAGATACCAATTTATGTTTGGATTGGGAAGAAAATTTAGGTTCAAACATTTTAACTGATAATACTGCCGTTAAGCCTTCACGCACATCTTCGCCAGTACTGGAAACTTTAAACTTTTTGGCAAAGCCTTCCTTTTCGATATAATTATTAAAAGTTCTGGTTAAAGCCCCACGAAAACCAGCTAAATGCGTACCGCCATCGCGTTGCGGAATATTATTGGTGAAACAAGAAATATTTTCATAATAGGTATCATTCCATTGCATCGCCACTTCAATTTGAATCTTATCTTTTTGGCTATTGATGTAACATATCGTATTATGCAAAGTTGTTTTATTACGATTAAATAATTCGATAAAAGAACGAATACCGCCGTTATCCTCATAAATATTTTCTTTATTAGTACGTTTATCCAGTAAATGAATTTTAATTCCCGCATTTAAAAATGATAATTCACGCAGCCGATTAGCCAATATATCGTAATGAAATTCAATATTGGTGAATATCTCAGAACTGGGCTTAAAATAAATTTCGCTACCAGTCTTTTCAGTTTCACCAGTTACCGCTAACGGAGCTTCTGGAACCCCTGATTTATAAAGCTGTTCATGAATTTTGCCTTCACGACAAATAGTTAAACGCAATTCTTCCGACAACGCATTAACAACTGAAACTCCAACTCCATGCAAGCCACCAGAAACTTTATAAGAATTATCATCAAATTTACCGCCAGCATGTAATACCGTCATAATAACTTCAGCCGCTGAGCGTTGTTCTTCCTCGTGAATATCAACTGGAATTCCACGCCCATCATCTGCAACTGTAATTGCACCATCCTGATGAATTTGCACCGTAATTTCTGAACAATGTCCAGCTAAAGCTTCATCGATAGAATTATCCACGACTTCAAATACGAGGTGATGCAAACCGGTACCATCATCGGTATCGCCAATGTACATACCAGGTCTCTTTCTAACGGCATCCAAGCCTTTTAATACTTTTATGTTGCTGGAATCATAAGTTGCTGTCATGCTTTTCTCCAAAACTGCTTAAAAATAGAACTATTATAGCTTAATAAGTAGGTAATTTAGCCTTAATTATTAAAAATATATATAAATTTGGTTATTAATGGTAATATGATTAAGCTTTGGTAATATATTTAAAATTTTCCTTGTTCCTAAGTTATGTTTTTAAATAGTTGCTAAAAAGCTTCTTTTTGGTGTTTTAAACCTTTAGATTTGTTTGAAATGTCAAAGCTAAAATTTTGGACTCTAAAGTTTGGTTATTAAATTTAGTTGGCAAGTAGTTACTTCTATAACAGATTCCAATTTTCTTCTGTAACTGATGAAGTTGCTAATAATTCGGGTAAATATGTTGCAAAAGTTTGCATAAATTGATGTAAATTCATTATTTATCTCCTAATTTAAATTTAGATTTGGGCTTAAACATTCGGAAAAATTCAATTGAACAAGTCTTTTCCATAATTTGATGACAAAAAATTTCATTGAACCTAGTACCATGAAATATGCAACAAAGTAATTTAACCATCCAAAGTAAAATATGCCATAAAACAGGTATGATTAAAACAAAAATAAAGCCAAAATAAACTAATGGATTTTCAAAGTTTAAACCTAATTTATTCACATTTAAAGTAACCATTCCCGTTGAACCAGCTACTAAAAAAATCAATATAGTTCCCAAAGTATTAAAGTGTTCACTTAGTTGAATTTGCCTTTTTTCCAAATATAAACGCCAAATTTCTTGTAAACCCTGTAGATAATTTGCTTGGGTTTTGAGATAGGCTCTATGATCGTTTAATTTGGTAATTTTATATTGAAAATTTTCTAAGATTGGTATATCACGTTGGTTAGCATTCCAATCAACTGATTTTGTTTCATTACCCGTTTGAAAATGAATTTGCCAATTTGATGATGCTTCTTTTTGCCGAATTTGTTCTAAACTATTAGCCAGATTATATGCGTTAATATCTAAAGTTATCAATCCGCTTTGAATACGGCTATCTAAAAAACGAGCTTCATTGCTTAAATGTTGTATTTCTTCTAATTGATATTCTAGTACGCGCACATTGGGGACGCATTCCTTGATAATGGTTTGCATAATCGGCATAGCGCATTTTTTTACTTAAAAAGTAGCGAACGTAGCAAAGATGCTTCATTATTCATGCGATTAAATTGCCATTGCCCGACAATTAAACGGGTAAATAAATTAGACAATAATCCTTTTTTAAACAATATACCTAACATTTCATTTTCCCAGCCTTCTACTTGGATATCGCCATAAGCCAAGGTATAAACAGAAAAAATTGTATTAGGTGCAAAATCTCCTACTTCCAGCGGAGCTAAAAAAGGTTTATGGTCAGTATTAATTTTTAATTGCAAATTTGATTTTTTGGAAATAAAAGCAGTTAAATAGGCTATTTTATCAAAATAGCTATTATTGATTCGTAATAAATTTTGTTTAGATTGACTAAATTTTATGGTTGTTTGCAGATTATTTTTATCTAGGTAATCAATATCAACCGTATGTTGTTTAATAACTTCGCTTTTTTCCAAAATTAGTAACTGAAGTTACGCAGATGAATT
>JAGLFE010000177.1 GCA_023144675.1 Thiomargarita sp.
TTGCTTTAAATGAGCCTCTATTTCCGATACATTTTCCAGTTCTTCAACTCTTTCTGGTGGATAACCTAACAGGGAAAAATCCATAATCCCATTAGTAGTATGACATTCATCACATTGTCGCCCAGTTTTTTCGATACCATGATTAACCATCAAAGTACCCATCTGTCGCATCCAATGCGCTTCAACATTCACCAATTTATCATCAACTAACGGATAATTAGTTTTCCAACCTTCCAAAATGCCAAAATAAGACATGAATTCATCCATCATATATAGCTTAAATGGAGTTTCATACATACGTTTTACGATGGGATTTTTGAGTGCAATTTTAACCGACTCAATAGTATCACCAGTTTCGTAATAACTTGGATAATCAAAAGGTAAAATCATTGCCCCAAAAGGTCCTTGATTACCCATGTCTTCGTACATAATGGCATTAAACAGTTTAAATGGATAAATGCGGCTTTTACCTTGATTCATAACCGGACGCAAATTGTCTTGAATCATTTGCTGGCGTTTTTCTAACATTTCTGGGGAAAGTGGAGTTAAAAATTTAGTAGCGGCTTCAACATATTTTTCTACATCAATATCGGGATAGATTTTTTTAAGTTCTATCGCTTTAGCACGCACTTCCGCAATTACTTCGGGATTATCCAAAATAGTCATTTGTTGCATCAGCGGATTATATTGGTCAGAATGATTGGGATTATTACCCAAAGCATTGGCTAGAAAAGTACCATTGCCATTCAGCCATAAGAAAATAAAACCTTTGCCCACTTCTCCTGATAAATAAATATCGGTTGGCGTATAAATTCCCTCTTCCTCATTCCAAGTTGGATGCACCCAATCTCTCAACACCACACTAGTATCCTGCAATTTGGTGATATGACAAGTTTCACAAGCTAATTTGGCAATATGCCCATTCAATATGGTTTGATTGTTAGATTTGGTATGTGGAGTTACCGTATGACAACTTTCACAGGACACAGTTTTGTCTGGCAAATCATTGGCAACCAAGTCAACTCCCAAACGACCTCGAGGGATTTTATGCCCTTCTGGCACATGACAATCAATGCAATTAAGTCCCGCCGCCGCATGTACATCATCTGTCGGACTAAATGGGTTGCCGCGTTTCGCTCCATTGTGTAATAGTCGCTTATTTTCGTAACCTAATGATTTAGCTGCCACATTATGTATATAAGTATCGCCGCCCATATTATGCTGATGACAATTTAAACAGGTTTTACTAGTGGGTCTAGTAATACTAATCGCTGCTTTCATACTCCGATCTTGATTCCAACGTTGACCGTTTTCGTCTTTAATCACGTAGCGTTGATTCATATCATATTGATCGGCATGACAAATTAGGCAATCAATTCCTTGCTTGGTTTCCGCAGGTACGTCTCCTATTGGCATCATCTTTTCGGTAGCTGGATGGTAATTACCACCAATATGGCACTGTCCACAACCTTCACTACGTATTTCAATTTCGCTGGTATGAGCTGGAGAAGTTTTAATTAATTCTGCCCAACCAGTCCAAGAAAAACTACCTGGAATACCGCAAGCCCGATTAATTTTACCAACTGGAATTGAATGTCCTTCACCAGAATTTACTTGCCGACCATCATAACCATAAGTTGAGAAACCCGAGGAAGAACTTTGAAATTTAAAATGCACTGAATCAACAATATCATTTAAAGTTTCAACCGTTGTATTAGTTCCATCGGCATGGTAAACTTTGAAAGTTTCATGGCATTGCAAACAGGTTTCCGGACCTTTATATTGGCGAATATCTGCATCTCGAAAATATTTAATATGTTTAAATTCCGACTGGCGTAAGCAAGAAGGCGTAGTATTTTTCAACGCATCCATTTTGAGTTTATAATTAGGGTCGGTAACGAGTCCCCCAGCCTTTTCATAACGGGATTGATAGGTTAATTCGCAAGCAATGGCTTCAAACTCGGCATCACTAAGTTTTTGGCTATTGCTGTAAGTAAGTTTGCTATTAACCACACCCGTATAAGCTTCAAACATTATAGGATAGAGAAATTGATAAAATAAAGTCCCTAAAACTAAAAATATAACGATGATTTTGCTAAATTTAATTGCAAATGAAGTATTATTACTCATAAATCTTTCCCCTTATGCCAACCAGTTATCATAGCTTGTAAATTACTGAAAACTGTTTCGCCAGTAGTGATAATATAGATATGCGATAATATAAATATTACCATTAAATAGGCAATTATCAAATGCGTTATAGCAACTATCCAAATACTACCAATTCCCATAAATTGATCGGGTAAATAAGTTGGAAATAGAAACAATAGCCCACTAATAATCAAAATAGGCATTAATCCGTACATAACGCCAATATAAGTCAATTGTTGCAAGGTATTAAATTTCATCTCGGCTGAAACGTGAAAAGGATGAGCATCGCCTTTGAAAATACCGATTCCATAGTAATATGATTGTTGCATTAAACGAGTTATTAAACCCTTTAATTGGATGCGGTAATGTTTGCTATTATCAGTAATCAAATTGCCCAGCAAAAAAATTACCCAAGCAATAGTTAGCATAATGCCAGCACTGTTATGAATTAATATCATCGTGTCGAATGCCAAAATGTCAGTACCATAATGCAAACTAGCACCTGAACCAATTAAAATAATAAATAACAAGGCATTAGTCCAATGCCATAAACGGGTCCAAATGGGATACAGGTAAATTTGTGTCATTTTTTATTGCTCCGTATTTTATTAGTGAAAAATCGTCCTAAACCATGTGCCAATAAACCTAAAATAGTGAAACCTAATATGATTAAACTCCATAAATCTATAGTTTCATTGCGACTCATACCGACAATATAAGCCCGATTAAAAACCGCTTGATTTAACCATCCAGTTTCTTGCAAGTCTTCCTGCGAACGATATTTATATAATCTCGTCAGTAAAGTCGCTTCTTTAGAATGACATTCCACACAGTTTTTGACACTTTTTTCAGAGGGTAAAATTTTATGGGAAAAATGTTCGCCAGCCGGAGTATGACATTCTACACAACGTACATGTTTCCAGTGCAAACTTGGATTTGGCAACCATTGATGGCTTTTAAGTAATGTGGCAGAACTTTTCGATTGACCAGTGGCTGCATGACAATTTAAGCAAATTCCATTGTCGTAACCAATAATTTTACTTAAATCCTCACCTACTTGGGAAATTTTGAATTGGTGCGGATTATGGCACGAAAAACAGCTAAATTTATAAGGCGATTCTGTTACATGAACACTATGATTAAAGTCTTGTTCAATTTCGGTAAACCGATAAGGAATAAACTTTGAATCTTCTTTATGGCAATCTAGGCAATAAAGCTGTTCTTGTTTAACCGAAGCAGGATGCGGATACTCATTATGCTCGGCGGCATGACAAGTGGTACATTCTAAATTTTTATGATTAGATTGCTTATATTGTTGAGCATTAACATATAAATTAATGACTTCACCAGTATTTTTATCACGATAAGCCAGTGTTTCCATACTATGACAACGTAAGCAATTCTCCGTTTTTTCCGTTGTATTAGCAAAACCAGTATGAAAGTTGGTTAATAAAATTAAGAAAGCAATTATTTTTACATATTTAAAATTTTTCATATTATATTTCTAAAGTTGAATGGTTCGCTTTTTAGGCGGATGGATTTATAAAAAATTATAACATCAATTATGTTTTATAAGTATTTTGTACCTAACATATTTATCTGAAAAATCACTACATTATTCAAGACTAGCAAAGTTTGATAATAAAGCATAAATTTAGCAAAAAATATTTCAAATTAAAAATAGCTAAAAAATATAACTTAATTTACTTTTATAATTAAATTTAAAAAAGTATTATGATAAGCTAAAAATTTAAAGTAAAATTTAGTTATTGTTAAAATAATTCTTAAAATAAGATATTTTTAACAAAAAAAATTAAATTGACCTTAATATTTTTAACTCATTTGAAACAATAAAAAGTAACACTTATGTTTGGTTTTAACAAGAAAAAAGTAGAGATTGAAGAAAATAATCAATTAATTGAAGAAAATAATAAACCAATTGAAGAACAAGAGTTATTGGAAACACCAAAAAAAGGTTTATTTGCTCGTTTAAAGCAGGGTTTAAGTAAAACTCGTGAAAATTTAACCGCAGGTTTAGCCAATTTAAATTTTGGAAAAAGAGCAATTGATGAAGATTTATTGGAAGAAATTGAAACCCAATTATTGGTTGCAGATGTGGGTGTAGATGCAACTAAATCATTGATTGATGATTTGACCAAACGCATTTCTAAACGACAATTAGATGATGCTGATGCTTTATTTGCGGCTTTGAATGAAGATATGTTGGCTATTTTACAGCCAGTGGAACAGCCTCTGATTTTATCTAAAAATAGAGATAAACCATTTGTTATTTTAATGGTAGGCATCAATGGAGCTGGTAAAACTACAACAATTGGAAAATTAGCCAAACGTTTTCAAGCAGATGGATTATCAGTTATGTTAGCGGCTGGCGACACTTTTCGGGCAGCGGCGATTGAACAATTAAAAGTATGGGGCGAACGTAATAAAGTAGCAGTTATTGCTCAACATAATCGTGCTGATTCAGCCTCCGTTATTTTTGATGCTTTGCAAGCCG
Organism: Thiomargarita sp.; assembly: GCA_023144675.1. Classification (GTDB taxonomy): domain Bacteria; phylum Pseudomonadota; class Gammaproteobacteria; order Beggiatoales; family Beggiatoaceae; genus JAGLFE01. The sequence continues at coordinate 4,667 of JAGLFE010000177.1, forward strand.
CCACCGCACGTAATATTGATGTATTAATTGCTGACACGGCTGGACGTTTACACACTCAAAACAACCTAATGGAAGAACTAAAAAAAGTTCATCGGGTTATTAACAAAATTGATCAGGAAGCTCCTCATGAAGTGATGTTAGTTATTGATGCTGGTATTGGTCAAAATGCTTTAGTGCAAGCCCAGCAATTTCACCAAGCAATTGGTATTACTGGTTTGACGATTACTAAATTAGATGGTACTGCGAAAGGTGGAATTATTTTCGCTATTGCTAAACAGACCGAATTACCTATTCGTTTCATTGGAGTTGGCGAACAAGTAGATGACTTACGTCAATTTGAAGCTAAAGATTTTGTCGATGCTTTATTAAATAAGTAATATTTATAATATTGGTAATATTTTAAGCAATTATTTTTTTAAATCATATTCTCTCTAAAAAAAGGAAATTTTTATGCAAAACAATAGATATTTTTATTGGAAAATTATTTTGTTCATATTTTCATTAAACATAACCGCTCATGCCAATTCCATAGTAGATGGAAATACTTCTTTTGCTCTTGATTTATACCAGCAACTGGTAAAAAAAGACCGGCAAGCTAATCTGTTTTTTTCTCCTTATAGTATTTCAACAACGTTAGCCATGCTTTATGTAGGTGCAAAGGAAAATACTGAAACTCAAATCGCTAAAGTGTTACATTTTCCAACAGATAAAACTGAACTCAATATTAGTTTTCACGCCCTAAAAAATGAAATAGACAATGCTAAAATAAAACTAACTCAAGCTAATGCTTTATGGATGCAGAAAAAATATCCATTTCTTTCTAGTTTTAAAGCAACTATAGAAAAATATTATAAAGCGGAATTACAACAAGCTAATTTTGAGCAAGATTACTTAACTATTCATCAAAATATCAATCAATGGGTGGCAACTAAAACTGCAGGTAAAATCACAGACTTAATCAAACAGGGATTAATTACTGCTAATACACGTTTAGTACTGCTCAATGCCATTTATTTTAAAGGCAATTGGCAACATCAATTTGATAAAGAAAAAACTCAAGATAAAACTTTTTGGTTGACAGAAACTAATCAAATTAAGGTGCCAACAATGAATCAAAAAAACTATTTCAATTATATGAATAATGGGGAAATTGAAATACTTGAATTACCTTATAAGCTTGATAACGTTGATAAAGAATCAATGAGAAATTTTAGGAGAAATGAACTTTCCATGTTTATTTTATTGCCAAAATCACGAACAGGATTGGCTAAATTAGAAAAATCATTAACAACAACAGTATTAAATCGGTGGCTTGCTCAATTAAAAGGGCAAAAAGTATTAGCATTTTTACCACGATTTAAGTTCAAAAGCAAATTTGATTTATCCAAAACATTAGAAAAAATGGGAATATCTGACGCTTTTGATGAAAATAAAGCTAATTTTTTCGATATGAATAAACAGAGTGAATTATATTTGTCTTCTGTTGTTCATCAGGCATTTATAGAAACTAATGAAACAGGAACTGAAGCTGCCGCTGCTACTGCCGCTATTATGACTACTAGAGGTTTCTCAGCTCCTCCTCCCGTATTTCAAGCTGATCATCCTTTTATCTTTTTAATTCGACATAATGCCTCAAAAAGTATTTTATTTATGGGACGCATTAATAATCCTAGCTTAAAATAATCGTAATTGCTCACTCTCCTTGACAAAAAAAATTATTTTTACAACATATAATAAGTAGTCCTAAACAAAGTAGTGATTGGGTTAAAATGTAGGTCGGGTTACAATTTAAGTAATTGCTCACTCCCCCCA
>JAGLFE010000178.1 GCA_023144675.1 Thiomargarita sp.
TTAAAAGACACTGTTTGCCCAGCTAGCGGTTTATTATTAGCATCTTTTAATAAAGCGATTAATTCTACTTCATCAGTTGCATTCACTGAATTAGGCAATAATAATTCTAGCTTTGCCCCAAAAAATAGCGAAAGCGTTTGTTTAATTTCGCCACTAATTGCGGTAATTACAACTTCTTCAGCAATATGATTAGAAATAGTAAAAGTAGCTTGTCCATTTGCATCAGTTTTGGTAGGTAGATTTTCAACTTGAGCGGAACCAGAAACTGCAATATTAAATTCAGCATTTGGCAATATTTCAGTTTCTTGGTAAATAGTGATAGTAACTTCGGTTTGATCTTCGGTTTTTAATACTTCGGTATTTGCTTGTAAAATAATTTGATTAGTTGGAGTTATAAAAGTAACATTAATTGCTTCACTTTGTAATATTCCAATCGTAGCAATAATATTAAAACTTTCTGCATAAGTATTTGAGATATTAGTATCAAATCGCCCTTGCTCATCAGTAGTACCGCTAAATTGGCTAAATTTAGCAAAATTAGATTCACTACTCAAATAAATTTCTGCATCAGATATAGGTGAATTATTTTCATCTCGTGCTACAGCAGTAAACTCTATAGAACTATTACCATCCGCTGGCTGAAAATTATTGGTAATAAATAATGATAGTGTTACAACTTGTTCATTTACAGTAGATTCCTCTCCAGAACCGCCTCCGCCGCCCAAACAACCAGTTAATAAGCTAAAAAACATCAATAAATAAATTAAACGCTTATGTAACATAATGTTGTCCTTAATATTGGAGAAATGTAGGTTGAATTGATTGAATAAATTTTTGCGCTGGTAACCCATATAGAAATCAATACGAATTACCTAAAATTAAACAGAAATGCTAGAATTTTAAAAATTGCGCAATTCTTATTAGTTTGTTTAATTAAAATTAGCCAACTTCAAATTTTAGCGATTTTTCTTAGCATGAGAAATTAACGGCTTTTGACCTTTTTCTTTAAAACCGATCACGATTTTTTCTGCCTTATCAAAAGGAACGGTTATAAAAGAAAATTTTTCCATTACTTGTATATCTTTGATTTGTCGAGATTGTATAGAAACCTTACTCATAATAAGGTCAATTAGTTTTTTGGGATTAATCTTATCTTTTTTACCGAGCGCAACAAAAAGCCTTGACTTGCCCTGTTGATCAACCTGTCTGCCTCTCCCACCACTACCACTACCAACCTCCTTTATTTCACCATAAACATCAGGATTAAGTTCTTCTTCAAAACAGTAGTTAAGCACCGCCGCTAACATTTCCGTTGAAGTATTATCCTCAAGTAGAGTTTTAGCCCAACTGTGATATTTAGTATCAACACCATCGCTAATAATGTTAGTCAAGTCATCATAGATTTTTTTCTCTTTGGCTTTGATGATATCTTGAACTCGTGGAATTTTTGATTTTTTAATATCAGTCTTGGCAACCCGTTGTATAAACATTAGTTGCTTATATTCGCTAGGTGTAATAAATGTAATTGCTGTACCTTCATTACCAGCTCTGCCAGTACGACCTATGCGATGAACATAAGATTCTGGGTCTTGTGGCAGTGAATAATTGATAACATGAGTAAGATTATAAACATCAATACCACGGGCTGCGACATCAGTTGCCACTAGAATATTAAGCCTTTGTTTCTTGAATTTTGTTAAGGTTCTTTCTCTTTGGGCTTGTGAAATATCTCCATGAATAGCTTCTGCATCGTAACCTCTATCCGTTAATCGTCCAACCAGCGAATCAACATCACTCTTAGTTCTACAAAAAACTAACCCATAAAAATTGTCTTCAATATCAATTATCCTGGAAAGTGCTTCAAACTTATCAGAAACTTTAACTTCAAAATATATTTGATTAGTTAAATTTGTTGTCAGTGGTTCTTTCTTACTTTTAAGAACTTCATAGCCATCCATGTATTTACGGGCAAGTTCTTTTATCTTATGCGGCATAGTTGCAGAAAACAGCAAAGTCTTCTTAGTAGAATTCGTATGCTTCATGATCTCTTCCATATCATCAATGAATCCCATATTAAGCATTTCATCTGCTTCATCAAGTATCAAATGATTGATTTTTCCAAGCTTTAAAGTCTTTCTTTTCAGATGATCAATTGCCCGTCCTGGCGTTCCGACTACAATATGCACGCCTTTTTTTAAACTGCGTAACTGTTGAGTAATAGATTGACCACCGTATATAGGAACTATTCTAATATTTCTATCATCTCGAAGAGAATTAATTTCTTCTGCTACTTGGATAGCTAATTCTCTAGTAGGCACTAATATAAGTGCTTGTACATTCTTGGATTCGCTATCAACCATTTCTATCAAAGGTAGACCAAAAGCAGCGGTTTTACCAGTACCTGTTTGAGCCTGAGCTATGATATTGGTATCATTTTTTAGCATGACTGGAATTGTCAATTCCTGAATTGCTGTCGGTTCTTCAAAACCTTTTTTATTAATCGCTTCAAGTACTTTTGCTGAAAGTCCAAGATCATTAAATGTCTTTTTGTTTGTCATATATTTTTCTTTGTCTAAATTATTCATCAATTGTTCAAACGAACTTCACTAGCATACACTATTATTTGTAATTTTGTTTAGATTGTTTAGAAGCTAGTCGGAAATTACAGATTTTTTCTCAACTGCTTTTTGTTCTAATTCTTCCATAACATTAAGCGTAGCAAAACTTGATAAAACATCTAAATTAGTTTGTAAATTACGCCCTGATTCCCCTAAATTAATCATATTATGTGGCATTTGCACATCAATATCTTTCAAATTAGCATAAATAATCGCCACGATTTCCTTTTGAATTTCTGCACGATAAATTTCTGGAATTCGGGCAGCATATTTAGCTTTTAAAACATCAGCTTCCGCCTTTCCTTTGGCTAAAATTGCCTTAGCTTCATGTAAGGAAGATTCAAAGCGAGCTTGTTGAATTTCTTGTTCTTGTTTTGCAACTGCCAATTCTTCATCTTTTTTAGCCAATTGAATTTCTTTTTCAGCTTTAGTTATTACTAATTCTTCCATTTTTTGCGCTAAGGAAACTTTCTCATTTGCTTTCACAAGGGCTAACTTTTTAACTTCCTCCGCTAGCTCAATATTTTCTTTCTCTTTAACAATCGCCAACTCCATTTTTTTGATAGCTAATTCAGTTGCTTTTTGTTGCTCAATTTTAGCTAATTGAATAATTTTATCTTGCTCAACAAGAGCTAATTCTTTATTTTTTTCTGCTAATTCCATAGCTTTTAATTTCTCAATATTAGCTAACTGAATTTTCTTTTCCTCTTTAACAATAGCTAATTCCTTAATTTTATTTTGTAATTGTACTGCTTCATCGGATTTAACCTGTACTAATCGAATTTTTTCATTTTCTCGCGCAATTACTAATTCTTCTTTCTTTTTAGCTTTAACTCTAGTTAAATCAATAGCTAATTTTTCATCTTCACGTTCTTTAGCAATAGTAATGTCAACCATTAACTTTGCTTTTTCAATCGCTAACTTTGATTTTTCTTCGGTTGTTCTCAAAGTTTGATCTACTAAAATTAACTCTATTCTAGCTTGTTTAATTTGTTTATCTTTTTGAATATTTGCTAATTGAATTTTTCGATCTTCAAGAATTAAAGCCAATTCCTCAGCTTTTTTACGTGCTTCTCGATTAAGACGTTTTTTATCCAAAAGCAACTGAGATAAATCATTTCCTGAAACTGGTACGCCCAAGGTAATTTGTATAACTTCGATGCCATAATAAGTAACTGATTTTTTTTCTAAACGTTCTATTTCACCATTTTTATCTATTATTGGAACGGTTTTTAATACCTTTAAGCTATTACCCATTTCTGATAAATCATCACCAAATAAAATATGTTCTTTTTCAACTGCAATTTGTTTAGTTTTATAAATTCCACTTTGTAACTGGTCTTCTAAAGCCATTCTAAATTGATTAAAACCGCCCTGCACAAATTCTTCACCAAAAAATTGTTTAGCAGTAGTTACCATTACATCTTGAGAAATTGGAATAAGTAACGCATCAACCAACATATTATTGCTAGTAAAATCTCGGTGAATTCGTTCTAATTTTTCCTTACTATCTGGCAACCGATAACGAAAAGTAGCGGGAATTTTAACGGTATAATTATCAGCAAAATCAAGGGTAATTGGTCCTTTAGTATCACGCATTTGTTTACCAGTAAATCCAGTTCCAAAATCGACAATCCAAACCTGTTTATAACGTGTTACCGATGAAAATGGAAAATTAAAGTGAAATCCAGGTTTATTATAAACTTCTATACTTTGTGCAAACGGATTTTCGTACAAATAAACATAACCTGCCTCACTAATAAAAAAGGTAGCTACCACGCTAAAAAAAAGCGTAATTATTATTGTAAAAAATAACCAAGTTTTCTGAAAAAATTGTAAAATAATGACTATTAAATCATGCAAATCCTGATATATTAACTTAGGCAATGATTCAAAATTATTTGTTCTCAACGCTTGGTCATTTAATAATTTTTTATGGGGTATAGATTGTTCTTGAAATGGCATATTTTCCCCTTATAGAAAAATAAAGTTAATTAGATATTAATTGAATGAATTGCAAGCAAAATAATTATTCTGATTATTATTATCTTTATCAGGTGATAACATATCCCAATGTTGGTTAATAAGTTTATATTCTGATTTATTAATTGTGATTACTTTTATATTTACAGCTTGGCAAAAAGGACATATTTCTTTTTTTGCTGGTTCAATATTAATGGAAGTACCAAAATATGGACGTTCCCAGTTTAACTTATAAATTAGATTACAATCTAAGCATTCCGATTTATAATAAGAAATTAGTTTTTTTCTACAATTATTTTTAAAGTTTAGCATTTTTTGGTTCATATTGGCACTCAAAAAAAATTACATATTATTTAAAATATTTTAAAACTCAAGTACAAAATATATTATTGTTAATTTAACAATACTTAACTTTTATTTATAAATAAAAATATATTGGATTAAATTAAATATTAAATTCATAATTTTGATATACAAATAAAATTAATAAATTTAGGTAGTTCTAGGTAAATAATTATGTAGCTTGGGTTATCCAACAAGAGTAACCCAACATTATTCAATGTTTTAAGTTGGCTTACGTTACATTTTAACCCAATCACTATTTTTGTTTAGGGCTGCCTGAAATAACTTCTATTCTTTCTTAAATTACTGAAGTTACGCAAAAGGAAAAACTGGAATTGAAAATAAGCTTATTATAAGGGTTATTAAAATTCAAAGGTTTTAGTATCCAAATTTAATCCTTATATTTTATAACATCTAAATTCATCTGCGTAACTTCAGTTAAATTACTGACAGGATTCACAACCATCATCCAAAGAACAAATTTTAGGTTTTTCTAATATCTGTTTATTAGCAATAGTACTTTTAGCAACCCGAGTTGCTCCCATTGACCTGAGATAATAAGTGGATTTAAGTCCTAATTGCCAGGCTAATTTATAAATAGCATCCAATTTACGTCCAGAAGGTTCTATCATATAAATATTTAGCGATTGCGCTTGGTCAATCCATTTTTGTCTTTTAGCCGCTGCTTTAATTAACCATTTTGGCTCAATTTCAAAAGCTATTTTATACAGTTTCTTGAGTTTATTAGGAATTCTATTGATTTCTTGAATACTGCCATCATAGTATTTCAAGTCATCAAGCATTGCTTGGTCCCAAATACCAAGTTCTTTTAAATCTTTAACCAAATAAGTATTAATAATTGTGAACTCGCCAGATAAATTGGATTTAATAAATAAATTTTGATAAGTTGGCTCTATTGATTGTGAAACTCCGCAAAGGTTTGCAATCGTGGCAGTTGGTGCAATCGCCATCACATTAGAATTTCTCATGCCAAACTGTTTAATCTGATTCCTCAAATTTTGCCAATCTAAACGAGAATTAGTTTCTATTTTAGAACCATAATTACCTCGAGCAATTTTTAAGCTTTTTAAACTATCAATAGGTAAAATACCTTTGTCCCATAAAGAGCCTCGGTAACTATTATAAGCACCTCTTTTTTGAGCTAATTGACATGATTCTGCAATAGCTTGGTAGCTAATTAATTCTTGCAGTGAATCAGCCCATTCTATTGCTTCTTGACTATCATATGGAATGTTTAATTTATATAAAGCATCTTGAAAGCCCATTGTTCCCAAACCGACTGGACGATGTTTCATATTGGAATTTCGGGCTTGCTCAACAGCATAATAGTTAATATCAATAACATTATCTAACATCCGCATAATAGTTTTGATAGTTTTTTGTAACTTAACTTTATCTAAATTGCGATCATCTGTAATATGATTAACCAAATTAATTGAGGCTAAATTACAAACAGCAATTTCTTCTCCAGCCTTAGTATTCAGGGATATTTCGGTACAAAGGTTAGAACTATGAATAATTCCTTCGTGTTGTTGAGTATTTCTAATATTAAAGGCATCTTTATATAAAATCCAAGCATGTCCAGTTTCAAACAGCATGGTCAACATTTTACGCCATAAAGTAACTGCACTAATTCGCTTCCAAAGTTTGATTTTACCTTGATCAGCTAAAGTTTCGTAATGTTCATAACGTTGTTTAAATTGTTGACCATATAATTCATGTAAATCAGGTACTTCATCAGGCGAGAACAGAGTCCAATCTTTATTTTCAGAAACCCGTTCCATCATTAAATCAGGAATCCAATTAGCGGTATTCATATCATGGGTACGTCTTCGCTCATCGCCAGTATTTTTTCTAAGTTCTAAAAACTCATTAATGTCAATATGCCAAGTTTCTAAATAAGCACAGCCTGAACCTCTGCGCCGCCCTCCTTGATTACAAGCAACTAAGGTATCGTTAGCCACTTTTAAAAATGGAACAACTCCCTGCGATTTACCATTAGTTCCTTTAATATGCGCACCCATGCCACGTACTGAAGTCCAATCATTGCCTAAACCACCGGCATATTTAGATAGTAGCGCATTACTTTTAATCGCATCAAAAATACCTTCCAAATCATCTGGCACCGTCGAAACATAACAACTAGATAATTGTGGTCTTAAAGTTCCTGAATTAAATAAAGTTGGCGTACTTGACATAGCATCAAACTTGGAAAGTACATTATAGAATTCAATTGCCAGTTCTTCCTTATTTTCCTCATTTAAAGCCAATCCCATTGCAACACGCATAAAAAAAGCTTGCGGTAATTCAAAACGAATGGAACCATGATGTAGAAAATATCTATCGTATAAAGTTTGAATACCTAAATAGGTAAATTGTAAATTTCTTTTCTTTGCTATAGCCTGTTGTAATTTATCTAAATCAAAACCAAGCAATTTAGCGTCTAATAAATGTTCGTTAATACCAAACTCGATAAATTTTTTAAAATAATTTTTTGGATCGGCATTTAAAAACTGATAAGCTTCTTCTTTTAATTGTGCTAATAGCAATCTAGCTGCAACATAAGTGTAATTTGGTTCTTGTTCAATTAAAGTTCGAGCAGTTAAAATTAAAACCCGTTGCACATCCTTTTTTGAAATCCCGTCAAATATACTTTTTAAGCTATCATCTATAACCTTTTTAGCATTAACCGCCGATAAATATTTACAAGCTTTTACTACTTGTTTGGTTAATAATTTAACATCTAGTGGATAAGTATCGCCGTTTTCGTCGGTAAGATGTATTGAAGGTATTTTTTTTTCGGTACGTAATTTGGCGTGTTCTTCACGGTAAAGCACATAAGCTCTAGCAATTTTATGTAAACCTGCCTGCATTAATACAAATTCAACTTGATCCTGAATGTCTTCAATATGAACTATATTATCTTCATGTAATTTTTTAGCCAGCCCTTCAATTACCTGTCTGGTTAATTCTTTTATATTAGAATTAATACGGCTTGATGAAATCACCGAATGTCCTTCAATTGCAATAAATGCTTTTATGATAGCATCAGTAATTTTTTCTGGATCAAATTGTGCTAATTGCCCGTTGCGTTTGATAATATGATATTTATCTAAAGCAGTAAAATTGCCATTATTAATAGCATTTTCAAGTGCAAAGTCAATATTTTCAAAGTCAGTATTTTCGTCTATTGGATTAGTATTATTTTCAAGTTGCATATTATTTCCGTAAATAATCAAAAATTTTATATTGTATAAAAAAATGATTTTTATTAAATAATAGCGGTTTCAATTGAACATAAAAAAAGTTAATTAAAAAGAATTTTATTTCTTATATTTTTCAATTAATTAACAGAAAATAATTAAAATTTCTTTATTTTTCAAACTATTAACTCAATTTTAAGTAGGTATGATTTAAAAAAAACTAGAATAAACAAGATGATAAACGTATAATAAATTTATTAATTTTATTTGTATATCAAAATTATGAATTTGATATTTAATTTAATCCAATATATTTTTATTTATAAATAATGCGAGGTTGGAACTTACACATTGACAAAAAAGAAAAAATATGTTCTGTATAAAAAACAAAGTTATTGAACCCTATAATCAATTGATTTATCGTAGTTCGATTCAAGGTAATAATTACTATCCTGATAACATAATTTCTTATAATTAACTGACTTAAAAAGTTGAGCATCGCATGATTTATATATCGTCTAAACCTAAATAGTTATCTGGGTGATAATCATCTGATAAATTTAAATCGTCCAATGAATCTTGGTTAGGTTTGAAAATTGGTGGATATTTTTTATCATACCAAACATAAATATGATCAATGTCTCTTGCATTAATTTCCATGTTTGTAAAATACTCAAGGAGAGTTTCATTTTTTTCTTTTATAACAGTAGTATTAAATTCATAAAAATGTACTCCAATAAAATAAAATACGTTACTTAAAATACCAAATTTTTCTTTTTCAAATAATTCTATAATTTTTTGGTTAGGATTATTTTTACGCTTTGGTTCTGTCTTTTCAAGATACTTAACGAAAATAATTTTAAAATATTGTAGATACATGGGACAATGTGATAATAGAGGTTCTCTATTTTTTTCTTCATGTTCTTCTAACGTTTTTAAACACATTGAATACAAATATATTGAACACAAAATATCCCTGAATTTAGTTCGTTCATTAAATATTTTTTCATATAAACCATTTGGATGTTCTTTATTTGAAACAAAAAGTAAGTTTCGCTTATCATCATTTAGTCCTTCTTGTAACTCATATACTAAGTAAGCCTCAGCACATATTTTATTTGGAACAATTTTAATGCCTTTTGGAATTTTTCCTCTAAATTCTCCTTCTCTTTTTTCATACCAAAATTTAGTTTTAAACGACTCTTGTTGTAGTCTAATTTGGACATCATCATTAGCATGGAAATCTCTGTCTGAAATAGGATTTTGTGAATTGGTGTAACGAGTTACTTGCAAATCAAAGTTTTTGCCTCCCGATTTCAATAAACGTAAAGTTATAAAAATTTCATTATCCATTTTTTCCCGTTCTCTTGGAGAAGCATTTTTATAAACAGAATGAATTGCATAAACAGTTTGTGCACCATTTATAATTTGAAATCCATAAACTTTAAATTTGTTTGCTAGTTTACTAATTTTAGGCAAAGAATCAACTATGGCAGTAATACCATTATTGTAATACCAAAAATAAGCGGGATTTTCAGAGAGTGTTTTTTCTATTTGTTCATTGATTGCGGAATTTATAATAGGGTTTCGAACATTTTTAAAAAATAAACTAAAACTAAATTCTTCAAATAAATTAAAAATTAAACTCGATTTTACCAAAAAAATGTAGGCATCAAAAGGTTTATCAATTCTAACAAAATCACCATTATTCTTCCGCCTTGTTACTTCTAATTCAATTAGTATATCTTCAGGTTTATAAGTATGTTCTAATGGATTAGCAGGTTTGATTTGTTTATATTTGTGTTCAATATAGTCATGCTTAATACGGTTAATATCAATAAACTTTAACTTAATATGTGGTCCAAATTCTTGGTTAAAGCTATTAACATTATCATCAATACGTTCTTGACAAAGAGCTAAAAAAATAAATTTAACGAAACCATTGTTTCTAATATGTTCTGATAATTCAGTCAGTTTGTTATTGAAATTATCGTTTTCAGTAGGCTGCTTATTACCACGTAACATCGTAGTAAAATCGCTTATAGCATATCCAAGGTCTGTACCTACAATATTTTTTTCAGCATTCTTTTCATTATTCCATTTTGATTGGATAACATAGTAAATAATCTTACCTCTTGTATCTTTAGCATCAAAAATAATATCGCAAGAATTATCACCAGGACCATCTGTTATATAATGCACATAATCGGTTTTTTTACCATAAAATTCTAAGAACCAAATAAGAAAAGCATAACTTTTTTGATTATCTTCTGATTTATAATGTTTTTTTATCATTTCATCATCTGAATATTTTTTGATAATTTCAGATAATTCTTGATCAATAATTTGGTAAAAGTCTTTAGTAAGCATATAAAGTAACCGAATATCATTAAGAATGTATTATTAATATTTATGCAACAACGTCTTGCTAACTTTTTTTTATCTACCAATTAAACTTTAAATACGAATTAAGAGTTAGCATTTTAACACGATTGATGCGCTTCGTTCCTCAACAGCATCCTACATTTTTATCTTAATTTTATACGTATTTCTTAACTTAGTAGATAGTTACCTTTTTATTAACAACGTTCAATATGCTTAACATTATCTAGTTGTTCTAAATGCTTTATAATTTTGGTAAGATGTTCATTATTTTTAACGGAGATACTAAACTTTAAAATATTCTCAAAATCCTCATGAGAACTTTCATTATAAACGTGTTGAATATTAATATTCATCTTAGCAAAAATAGTTGAAACTTTAGCTAAAACACCTAATTGGTCATGTATATGCAGTGAAATGTTAACTAAAAATTCACTATTAATATTCAGTTCCCATTCTAAATTTATTAAATTTTCAGGTTGACTACGATATTCAATAATATGTCTGCAAGTAGCAGTATGTACAATAATTCCTTTGCCAGCACTTACAAAACCAATAATTTCATCCCCAGGAATAGGATGACAACAACGGGCAAAATTAATTAAAACCCCTTCTGTACCTCTGATTATTAAAGGTTCTGATTTATTTATTTCTATAAAAGGCAAAGGTTTAATTTTTGAATTAGAATGGCATTGGCGAGCTATCATTAAAGCGACCTTGTTACCCAATCCAATTTCTTTTAACAAAGTTGTAAAATCATCTACTTTAAAAGTTTTAATCAAGCAATTATGCTGCTCTTCAGTTAACTTATCTGTTGACAAAGCATAAACCGATAACTCTTTATCCAATAAACGTTTTCCTAATAAAATTGCTTCTTCATGTTGTAAATTTTTTAGAAAATGCCGAATATGACCACGCGCCTTGGCACTTACTGCAAAATGTAACCAACTTGCGTTTGGATGCGCCCATTCAGCAGTAAAAGCTTCCATTGTTTGTCCATTGGATAATGGTGTCGAAAGTGGTGCATATTGACCATCAATTTTAATAGAAAGACATTGATTACCAATATCGCTATGCACGGCATAAGCAAAATCAATTCCAGTAGCCCCTTTAGGCAGTTGTAAAATTTTTCCTTGAGGAGTAAAAACATACAGTTCTTCACTATATAACTCAGTTTTAAACTGATCAAAAAACTCTAAAGAATCACTAGAAATTTGCGGTATTTCTAACAAGCCATGTAGCCATTCATTAGTACGTTGGCGAACAATATAATTTGTTGCTTCATGTGGGCAAATATCATTATTTTTAACTGTTCGATTGGCAGTAATTCCTTTGTTAGCTATTTCGTGCATTGCAAAAGTACGAATTTGAATATGAATTAAAAAACCATGAATACTAAATAACGCTGTGTGTAATGATTGATAACCGTTTATTTTGGGAATGGCAATGTAATCCCTAAATTTTTCATAAATTGGTTTATACAACGTAAGTGTATGTAAAATACCAAATGTGCGATAACAATCATCAATATTATTAACTATTACCCTTATTACGCAACTGTTAGTAATTTGTTTAAATGTTTTTTGTTTATCAATTGATGAACCTTGCTTTTTTTTCTGCATTTGTTCATAAATACTGTAATAATTCAATTTGCGTCTTCTTATCTTAGCGGTTATTCCTGCCGATTTTAAACTTTGACTAATAGTTTCTAAAATATTTTTATATATTTCAATCCGTTTTTTATATATATTTTCAGCATAGCGGGCTAATACTTTATAACGTAGGGGATACAAGGTGGCAAAACTTAAAGTTTGTAATTCGACTTTTATTGCATTAATACCTAATCGGTTGGCAATAGGTGCATATATCTCTAAAGTTTCTCTAGCAATCCGCTTTTGTGAATTAAGTTTCATCGCTTTAATAGTGTGCATATTATGCAAGCGATCTACTAATTTGATAATAATTACCCGAATATCTTTACTCATGGCTAGTACCATTTTGCGAAAACTGGCTGCCTGTGCTTGTTCCCGAGTTTCAAAATGTATAAAAGATAATTTACTTACTCCATCAACTAATTCTGCAATTTCAGGACTAAATTTTTTAGCCAATTCTTCTTTAGTAAATTCAGTATCTTCAATAATATCATGCAATAAAGCAGCACAAAGAGTTTGAGTATCCATCCGCATTTGAGCTAGAATATAAGTAACAGCTAAAGGGTGGAAAATATAGGCTTCACCTGATTTACGAACTTGATTTTTATGCCCCTCAGCACTAAAAAAATAAGCACGATATACATCCTTAATCTGCTCTTCAGTAAGATAACTTTTAAGCAGACCACATATATCGCTGATCAATAAACGAGGATAAGGGACTAAAAAAGGCATTATTATTACCTACAATGATTAATTAATCTCGACAGTGCAACGTAAAAACAGATTGTGTAAAGAGGTTAATACGTTAAACCCTTGCTTTCAAACGGTTAAGATAACAGCTTGCAGGCAAAAGTGAATTTCTACATGGTTTAAGTTGACTATTATTCAGTTCCAAATGACCACGAAACTCGGCATTTTCTATCTTTACATTTTCTATCTTTAGTTGTTTTATTTCTTCTAAAAGTTGTTTTATAATTACTTTTAGGGATTCTATGTCGTTTGGAAGTTCTTTCATTTTTTTAGTTTAACATTTATTCTTTTTTTTGTATAATCTTTTTTATGCTATGGTAGGTAGTTACAAAATTATATTTTTTTATTCAAGCTATATTTTTCAACGGATTAATTCATAATAATATATAATATAAAATGTCTTTTCGAATTAAATTAATACAAGATGATATTACCACATTATCAGTGGATGCTATCGTTAATGCAGCTAATTCTTCTTTACTAGGTGGGGGCGGAGTTGATGGAGCTATCCATCGAGTAGCTAGTTCAGCATTATTGGCTGAATGTCGTACTTTAAATGGTTGTTCAACTGGGCAAGCTAAAATTACTCAAGCTTATCAACTGCCATGCCAATATGTGATTCATACTGTTGGTCCAATATGGAAAGATGGGCAACATGATGAAAAAAAATTACTTGAAGCTTGTTATATAAATAGTTTAAATATTGCTCGGAAAAATACTATAAAAACTATTGCATTCCCAGCAATTAGCTGTGGTGCTTATAGTTATCCTATTAAAGAAGCCACTGAAATTGCGGTACAAATCGTTGCTAATTGGTTGCAAAATGATTCATCTGTGGAACTGGTTTATTTTGTTGCTTTTAATAATGCTATTGATGATTTTTATCGGAAAGCATTGTCTGAAATATAAACTTTTTTATTGAAAATTACTGGAATTAAATATTTATGAATAAATCTCATTTTTCTCGCTATATTATAACGGGTATTTTAACCATTATCCCGTTATTACTAACTTGGATAGTTTTTAGTTTCCTATTTACTCAATTATCTCGTGTTGGCAAACCAGCTGTGATTGCTTTAGCAGCTTTATTTCAAGAATCCTCACCAATGATAGCACATTGGATCGTAGCATTAGATCCGATATTTTTGTCATTAATTGCTGTCATATTTACATTATTGATTTTATATTTATTAGGCTGGATGTCAACATTGGTAATTGGCAAGCGTATTATTGCTCTGATGGAATTATTACTCAATCGTTTACCTTTTGTCCACACAATTTATGGTTCTTCAAAAAAATTACTATCAGCATTACAGCAAAAACCAAATGATACACAACGAGTGGTTTTAATTGAATTTCCTTCAGCACCAATGAAAGCTGTGGGTTTTGTTACTCAAACTATGTTGGATCAAGATACTGGACAAAAATTAGCGGCAGTTTATGTACCAACCACGCCTAATCCAACTTCAGGTTATTTAGAAATAGTGCCTGTAGATAATTTAGTTGAAACTGATTGGACGCTAGATGAAGCTATGACTTTTATCATTTCAGGAGGAGCAGTTGCACCTAATAACTTAAATTATACTCAAAGTGTTACAACTAGAACGGTAGATAAAAAATAATTCAAAAAGTTTTTGTTAAATAACATACATATTTAGTTAAATTTACTATTTTTTATTAGCGATTAATCTGGTTGAAACCTAATTTCTTAGAAACCAAAAATTAAATTACGCTAATAAAGTAATGTTCTTTTTCAATTTCTTCATAGCATTGCCTTCTATTTGTCGAATACGTTCGGCAGAAACATTATAACATTTAGCCAATTGCTGCAAAGTTACTTTTTTTTCACTTAGCCACCTTTGTCTTAAAATATCTTGACTACGCAAATCTAATTTATTTAGAGCTTTTTGTAATTTATTATGTCCATACTCTGTCCATTCATCACGTTCAACAACAAGAAAAGGGTTGTAACGATTATCTTCTAAATAACCCATTGGAGATAATATTTCTGTTTCTTCATTAGAATCACTAGGAGCATCAAAAGCCAAATCATAAGTATTTAAACGCGTTTCCATCTCACGAACATCTTTGGTACTTACGCCTAAATCTTCAGCTACATTTTCAACTTCTGCTTGATTTAACCAACCAAGTCGTTTTTTAGCACTGCGTAAATTAAAAAATAGTTTACGTTGTGATTTAGTAGTCGCTACTTTTACAATACGCCAGTTACGTAAAATATATTCATGAATTTCAGCACGTATCCAATGCACAGCAAAAGAAACAAGACGTACTCCAACAGTTGGGTCAAAACGCTTTACCGCTTTCATCAAACCAACATTGCCTTCCTGAATTAAATCAGATTGCGACAAACCATAACCACGATAACTTTGCGCAATATGCATTACAAAACGCAAATGAGACATAACTAAAGTGCTTGCTGCATTTAAATCATCTTCTTCACGTAAATGTACTGCTAATGTTCGTTCTTCCTCGGCAGTTAGCATAGGAATTGTTTTTACTGTTTGTGCGTAACCTTCAATACTTGAGCCAGGCACCGATAGTTTATCATGTAACGTAAGTGCGTATGACATGATATTTTTCTTTAATATTTGTTTTAAGTTCAATTCATTGCACTCATAAAGATTTATTTATAGAAATAATATACAATTATTTATAACTGAATACCTTGATAATTAATAAGTTTCACCTCAAATTTTGGCTAGTTTAATAGTCAAATATTTTAAAGTCAAGTAATTTTAATACTATATTTAGGTAAAAATATAAAATAGCTAAAAAAATCAGTTATTTATATGTTAAAATAATGTATATCTACATAAGTATATACTTGATCTATAATAAGTAAAATTTTAAATATAAGTATTTAATTATATTATAAAATATCAATTGATTTTGAATTAAAACTTACATTTTCGATTAAAACTAATATGTCTCAACGTCTTGATTTATTGAAAAATTGGTTAAACACGGTTCTTAATAATGAAGCATTCAAATTAGATGCTATTACTAATGATGCCAGTTTTCGCCGCTATTTTCGTGTAATAACTAGCAAAGCAACTTATATTGCGATGGATGCACCTCCCGATAAGGAAAAATGTGAACCTTTTATTGATATTGCCCAACGTTTACAGGCAAATAGCTTGAATGCCCCTCATATAATGGCAAAAGATTTGGAACATGGTTTTTTGCTTTTAACTGATTTGGGTTCGCAACTGTATTTGCCAGCATTAAATGAGCAGCAAGTTGAGTTTTTATATACCGCCGCTTTAGATGCTTTATTAATCATGCAAACTGGCACTAATACAAATAATTTGCCTTTATATAATGAAGCATTATTATATAGAGAAATCAGTTTATTTACCGATTGGTTAGTTGATAAATATTTACAATTATCTTTAAATATGGATGAACAAATGGAGTTACAAAAATGTTTTCAAATATTGATTAATAATGCCATTTCACAACCACAAGTATTTGTACATCGTGATTATCATTCTCGTAATTTAATGGTAACTGCTGAAAATAATCCTGGGATTTTGGATTTTCAAGATGCTGTTAAAGGGGCAATTACTTATGATTTAGTCTCTTTATTGCGGGATTGTTATATTTCTTGGAATCACGACCTGGTTAAACAATGGGTGATAAATTATTTAAAAAAATTACAAGCTTTAGGATGGTTAAAAGAAGTAGAACCTGAACAATTTTTGCGGTGGTTTGATTTGATGGGAATTCAACGCCATTTAAAAGCTAGTGGTATTTTTGCGCGATTGTATCATCGTGATGGTAAAAATGGTTATTTAAAAGATATTCCTCGAACGTTGAATTATATTGTTGAAATTACTGCATATTATCCAGAATTAGAAATGTTGCATCAGTTGGTAAAAGAACAAGTGTTGCCAAAGTATTTGCAAATAGGGTATTGATAAATGCGGGCAATGATATTAGCAGCAGGGCGGGGCGAACGAATGCGTCCTTTAACGGATAAAACTCCCAAACCCCTATTAAAAATAGCTGGGAAGTGCTTAATTGAATACCATATTGAAAATTTAGTGACAGCGGGATTCACTGATATTATCATTAATCACGCCCATTTAGGTCAACAAATTGTGAATTTTTTAGGTAATGGGAAAAATTATGGGGCTAATTTACATTATTCTCCTGAAAAAACTGCTTTAGAAACTGGCGGTGGTATTTTTAAAGCTTTACCGTTACTTGGAAAACAGCCATTTTTAGTTGTAAATGGAGATATTTGGTGTGATTATCCATTTGCGCAATTGCCGAAGTATTCGGTAGAATTAGCACATTTGATTTTGGTTGCCAACCCATTACATAATTCGCAAGGAGATTTTTGTTTAACTGGACAACGGGTGATTAAAAACGGCGATAATCTTTTAACATTTAGCGGCATAGGTATTTACCATCCTGATTTGTTTAAAAATTGTCAATTTGGTCGTTTTTCATTAGTTCCGTTATTAAACAAGGCAATGGA
>JAGLFE010000179.1 GCA_023144675.1 Thiomargarita sp.
GTATTTCTTGGTAGATAGTTACCTTAAAACAATTAAATAATGGGGTTACATTTTGCTAACCCAACCTACATAATTATTTACCACTACTTTGTTTAGGACTACCAAATTATTCAGCCGATATTTTTTTGGGCTTAACTGCTTCAACCACTGATACTTTTTCAATTATTATTGGCTTTTTGGGAACATCTTGTCGAAATGGACCACCGCTTCCAGTTTCAGATTGTTTGATTTTATTAACAATTTCCATTCCTTCCACAACTTTGCCAAAAACGGTATAACCCCAACCTCTTTGATTAGCAGCTTTGTAATCAAGAAAAGCGTTATCATTAATATTGATAAAAAATTGGGATGTAGCAGAATGTGGATTGCCAGTACGTGCCATAGCAATGCTACCTCGAACATTTTTTAGCCCATTATTGGCTTCATTGGCAATTGGTTTATTAGTAGTTTTTTGTTGAAAATTTGGGGTAAAACCACCACCTTGAATCATAAAATTGTTAATTATGCGGTGAAAAATAGTGCCATCATAAAAACCAGCATTAACATAAGTTAAAAAGTTAGCTACTGTTTTAGGTGCTTTTTCTTGGTTAAGTTGAATAACAATCGTACCTGCACTAGTTTGCATATTAACTTGTATAGGTTGTTGAGTTTCAGCACTACTAGCTTGAGCTATAAATAACAATAATGCAATATTAATAATGTATTTCATTTACAAAATTCCTTGATAAAATGATAAATTAATAATTTTAAAGAAAAATAACTAACTTAATAATAATTAGTTGTTTAATATATTATAATACATTATATTTTAAATAAAACTAATTTATTTCAAATCCTGAACTAATTTGCTAAATCTAAGCAAACTATTTATAAAACATCACAAAATAAAGGTATAATAAATGTGTGAAGAAAAACTTAAAACCATTTTAGCTGAACTAAATGCTACTTCGCCTGATATAGAAGCATCGGCTATTATTTCTTCGGATGGATTGGTAGTAGCCTCGGTTTTATCTAATAATATGGATGAAAGTCGAGTTGGAGCAATGGCAGCGGCTATGCTTTCTCTAGGTGAACGTACTTCTCAAGAATTTGAGCGAGGAAATTTAGAACAAGTTTTAGTAAAAGGTGATAATGGTTATATCTTAATAAAATATGCGGGAGAAAATTCCCTACTTGCTGTTATTACCACGAGGTCTGCTAAATTAGATTTAATCTTCTTAGATGCAGAACGTATTTCTGAGGATATTCGTAAAATAATATAAATCTATCCAAATTAAGAGTTTAAACATATTAGTATAATATCAATTTACAATCTGAATAAAGGTATGCTAAATGACAAAAAAAGCGTTTTTTATGAGACGACTCAATGATCATATTCAGTATCTGAAAAAATTGGATGAAACCTTAAAAGTTAGTAATAGTGAATTTCAAGGCACTAATCATAGAGATTGTAGATTAGGTCAGTGGATATATAATGAAGGTCCTGCCGAGATTAATTTATTACAAAATGATAAGGCAAATCAAATATTTAATAGCTTATTAGAACCACATAAACAATTCCATTATGTTAGTAATGAAGCTTTGGAAAAGAAATATAACGGGGATGATAGTGGCGCACAATCCCTTTTAACAGAATTACATATATTATCCAATACCTTAGTAAATAAGTTGTTAGAATTAGATAGTATGCAGTAATTATTTAAACTTTAATTGTTGGAAATTGGACGGGGATTTATATTTTCGTCCATATAATTTTATCAAAGCTATGAATAAGAGCAATAATATATTTAAAAGAGATTTTTTTTTAATGCATCTTAATGATCATATTCAATATCTCAGAAAAATTGAATTAACTTTAGAGGAAAATACATCACTTTTTCAAGGTATTGAATATCATCAATGTAAATTAGGAAAATGGCTTTATGGTGCAGGAGCTAGTGAAATTTCTGCTTTGGAAAATAGTTCTGAAGCGCAAAAAATTTTTGATGATTTATTTGAACCACATAAACAATTTCATGTTGCTAGTTATGTTGCCATAAAAAAACAGCAACTTGGTGATAATGAAGGAGCTAAAGAAGAAATAACTAATATGTATAAATTATCAAGAATAATTACTAAAAAATTGCTCCAACTTGATGTACTTAATTGAAATATATTTTCTATTTAGATACAATAAATCGATCGTAGTTGTCGCCAGTTATAATCGAATCTGTTTGTTCAATTATATAACTATTATCGGGATTATTAAATTGTTTTACATAAAAATCTTGGGTTAATTCTGGTTTATCACGAATATCTATTTTCCACAGTAAATGTGCTAATCCTAATATTGCTCCCATTGCTAAAAATGAGGTATTTTTATCATTCCCTACTTTTTCTGGTAAATACATACGTCTAAATCCAATTCCTTCATAAGAATTATAAACCCGCATAATCAACTCTTTTTCAACTTCAATCTTTTCTATTCGATAAACTCCCCAACCTAGGATATTTATAATCGCTACCATTCCATGCAACCAATCATCCTTATTTTGACACATTGGAACAATTAAATTATACCATTCGGTACTACACATAATTCGCCCAAAAGTATTAAATGCACAAACATGTCCAGCTTGAATAAACATTTCTTTACTATCTTCTTCAGGAATACCAGCATCACACAAAGCAAAATAGGTTTCATAACTAATTCGATTATAATAATCCGCAAAATGATTAGTTAATACAGTATTAAATACTTCGATTAATCCCGTTGCTGGTGAATTATAGTTGCCACATAATGGTATTTTTTCTAATTCAGAAATAATTTTAACTTCATCAACTTGGGTATTAAATTCTTGACAGCCATCAAATGCAAATACTTGTGGAATCTCGGTTTGTAAAGCAAAGTCATAAATTAAATAATTATCTAAAGAAATAGTTTCATTATAACCAATAAACTTATCAGCCGCGGTATCCAATAATTTACATTCAACTTCCTCTATTTTTTTATCGACAATTCCCTGAATATAACCAGCAGTAAAATAGCAACTATTATGTGGTTTAGAATGACTGCATAAAACTTCTCCATAATGCGAACGGGGTGTTTGCCAATGTAACTCATCCAACTGTTCTAAAATTCCAAATCCGCAGTAAGAAAATTCTTGAATTAAATCAAGGTTAGTATAACCATTTTGTTTCAATATTTTAATTAGTGGTGTTACTGAATCCGTAAGTAAATCGCTGGGGTCTTGTTGACCTACCCCCCGAGTTAATAATACCGCCATTTGTAAATAAGCGTTATAAAAATTACAGTGGTAAACTCGATTTAATCCACCAATAATATTATGTCCACCTATTTTTGTAACAGAAGGATGTTCATAATTATCCTTTGGATATTTCATGCAGGACTCTCCTGTATTTTAGGTCTAATTTTCAAAAAACCTTTGATTTTCTTAATAAAGCCCTGGTTGCTATCTGATGATAAATTAGATTCTTCTATATCATCTGTTATTTTAGCAAGTTTATGAATTTCAGTAGCCATATTAACATTAAAATGTTGTACAAAAATATCTTGCAGAGCAAGTAATTGAGAATCGTCTAATTCAATACTTTCGCCCTTAAAATTTATATAAGTACTAGTAGTTAATGCAAATAAGATGCCTAACTTGCTAGCCACTAAAGAATTTTCAATTTTTACTAATTTGTGATATTTTCGCTGAGTGTTTAATGATAAAAATAACGCACTGATAGCAATTGTATAACGAGTTTTGGTTTCCATAAAAATATGCCTTTGTCTAATTTAAACTATGTATTAAAAGAATTTATCTCCTTAAATAGTGTTATTATTAATACTTGGTTAAGTATTCATAAAATTAGTAATTGTTCGCCCAAATAGTTTATATTTTATTGATTTTAAAAATTACCTTTAAATTCAATTAATTGGAAATGAGCTGAGGAATTACAAAATTCTTTAAAGAATATATATATAATATAGGTATTAACAAAAAAAGCAATTGTTTTCAATTTATTAGAATATTATAATATTATTGACTTAATAACATACCTAATTATATTGGTATTTTATTTTGTTTGATAATAAATTTATATATACTTATTATTTACTTAACTTTATATAAAAATCTAAATTTAAAAACTTGAGTAATTTACTAAAAATATTTTAATACGTGTTAAAAAGGTTTATTTAATGAGTGAGGAAGTTTTTGTGAATGTTACCCCACGAGAGACAAGGGTAGCTATTGTAGAAAATGGGATGTTACAGGAAGTTTTTATCGAACGAACAGGTAATCAAGGTCTAGTTGGCAATATTTATAAGGGACGAGTATGTAGAGTTTTGCCTGGAATGCAAGCAGCTTTTATAGATATTGGTTTAGAACGGTCTGCATTTTTGCATTTATCGAATATGATTAATTTCAATTCGCAGGCAATTAATGAAAAAGAACTTTCCATTCATGATTTTATACGTGAAGGACAAGAATTATTAGTACAAATTACCAAAGAACCATTAGGTACTAAAGGTGCTCGCATAACAGCACAAATTACCATTCCATCACGATATGTAGTATTCTTACCCTATTCAACAGATAATATGATAGGAATATCCATCCGTATTGAAGACGAAGAAGAACGTCAACGTTTAAAAAATATTGTCTTACAATATACTGGAATAACAGAAACTATAGTTGAAGAAAATCAAAATATTGATAAAAACGTAATTTCTGAATCAACAAAACCTTCTACATCATATAATTCTAATAATTATGGTTTTATTATTCGTACTGCTGCTGAAGGAGCACCAGAAAATTTACTCTGTGCAGATATAGATTTTTTAAATTGTTTATGGCAAGATATTCAAAAAAAGGCAACTAATGCCAAGCTCCATTCATTAGTTTACAAGGATTTATCATTAGTATTACGTACCACCCGTGATTTATTAGGTGTGTCAATAGATAGAATAAGAATTGATAACCGACAAATTTACCAAAAAGTTATTGAGTTTTCCAAAAAATTTATTCCTGATTTACTGGAACATATTAAACATTATTCTGATACTAGACCTATTTTTGACTTTTATTCTATTGATGATGAAATTAATAAAGCATTAAGCCGCAAAGTATTTCTAAAATCAGGTGGTTATCTTGTTATTGATCAAACAGAAGCCATGACGACTATTGACGTTAATACTGGTGCTTATGTAGGTAGTCGTAATTTAGAAGAAACTATTTTTAAAACCAATTTAGAAGCTGCCCAATCTATTGCTAGACAACTACGATTGCGCAATCTTGGTGGAATTATTATTATTGATTTCATTGATATGCAGGAATCCGAACATAAACGTCAAGTTTTACGAACTTTAGAAAAAAGTTTAGAACCTGACCATGCTAAAACTTATGTTAGTGAAATTTCTTCATTAGGCTTAGTGCAAATGACTCGTAAACGCACCCGTGAAAGTCTTGAACATATACTTTGCGAACCATGTCCAACTTGTAGAGGGCTGGGTATGATGAAAACAGTAGAAACTATTTGTTACGAAATTTTTAGGGAAATTGTACGAGATGCTAAACAATATGAAACCCAAAAATTCTTAGTTTTAGCTTCGCAAAAAGTTGTTGCTAACATGTTGGATGAAGAATCAACTAGCGTGTTGGAGTTAGAAGCTTTAATTGGTTGTGTCATCCAATTTCAAGTAGAAACTTCCTATTTACAAACTAGATATGATATTATTCCTAGCCCAATTGGGTAAATATCTTGAATTATCAACAAAAATAAAAAGAGGTTCTATATGTCATTAATTTCCCGTTATACTGGACTTATTGATAAATATCGTGATTATTTACCTGTTAATGATGATACTAAAATTATTAGTCTTGCCGAGGGTAATACGCCTTTAATACGCTTGCATAATATTCCTAAATTGTTGAATAAAGAAGTCAGCATTTATGTTAAATATGAAGGCTTAAATCCAACTGGGTCTTTTAAAGATCGCGGTATGACTATGGCGATTACTAAAGCGGTGGAAGCGGGTAGTAATGCCACCGTTTGCGCTTCGACGGGTAATACTTCTGCCAGTGCGGCGGCTTATAGTGCCAGGGCTGGAATTACCGCTTTCGTTTTGATTCCAGAAGGAAAAATTGCTTTAGGTAAATTAGCGCAAGCTATGATGCATGGAGCGATTATTTTACAAATTAAAGGTAATTTTGATGATGGAATGCGTTTAGTTAAGGAAGTTGCTGATCATGTACCGATTACTATTGTGAATTCAATTAATCCATATCGCTTACAGGGTCAAAAAACTGCAGCTTTTGAAATCATTGAAGCTTTAGGGCGTGCGCCAGATTATCATTGTTTACCAGTAGGAAATGCAGGTAATATTAGTGCTTATTGGATGGGATATACGCAATTTGCCGATATTGGCATTGTAAATAAACGTCCTAAAATGTGTGGTTATCAAGCCAGTGGGGCAGCTCCTTTTTTACGTGGGCATCCAGTTGAATTTCCTGAAACGGTTGCCACTGCCATTAGAATTGGTAATCCGCAAAGTTGGGATAAAGCTGTTGAGGCACAAACAACTTCAAATGGTTGGTTTGACGAGTTTAGTGATAAAGAAATTTTAGCTGCCCAAAAGTTGCTGGCGGAAAAGGAAGGAATTTTCTGTGAACCAGCTTCAGCTATTTCAGTGGCGGGGGCAATAAAGGATATAAAAAGTGGCAAAATTTCCGAAGCTAGTACCATAGTTTGTACTTTAACTGGTCATGGTTTAAAAGACCCTGATACGGCAATTAAACAAAGTGTAAAACCAATGATTCAAATATTGCCAAAATTGGAAGAAGTTAAAGCGGCTATTTTAGAATATCTTTAGAATATTCGTAACTACTTACTATAAAAAAAATAGTAGTCCTAAACAAAGTAGTGGTAAATAATTATGTAGCTTGGATTAGCTAAAGCGTAACCCAACTATTCAATATTTTAAGTCAGGTTACGTTGCACTTGACCTACATTTTAGCCCAATCACTATTTTGTTTAGGACTACTAAATCGCTATATACCATTTTGGATATTCCTCAATTACGGATTATTAAAATTACACTTCTGTTAAAACTCCCTTATTTTCTAACCATTTTTTTCTATCATTAGCCCGTTTCTTTGCCAACAACATAGTCATCATAGATTCAGTTTGTTCAGCTTCATTTAAGGTCAGTTGCAATAAACGGCGGCTTTCAGGTGCAATAGTAGTTTCACGCAATTGTAAAGGATTCATTTCTCCCAAACCTTTAAAACGTTGAATATTGACCTTGCCCCGCTTTTTTTCGGCGGTAATCCGATTTAAAATCCCCTGTTTTTCATCTTCATTTAGGGCATAATAAATTGAATTTCCAACATCAATACGATAAAGTGGTGGCATGGCAACATACACATGTCCTACTTCGACTAATTTACGAAAATGTTTGACGAATAAAGCACATAATAAAGTTGCAATATGCGCTCCATCAGAATCCGCATCGGCTAAAATACAAATTTTATTATAACGCAAGCCAGTTAAAGTTTCAGGTTCGGGGTCAATGCCCAAGGCAACCGCAATATCGTGTACTTCTTGTGAGGCTAATACTTGATTGCTATCAACTTCCCAAGTATTTAAAATTTTGCCCCGTAAAGGCATAACCGCTTGAAAAGTTCTATCTCGTGCTTGTTTACATGAACCGCCAGCACTATCGCCTTCAACTAAGAATAATTCAGTTTGGGTGAAATCTTGGGAACTACAATCAGCTAATTTTCCCGGTAGTGCAGGTCCTCCAGTTGCTTTTTTACGCACTACTTTTTTATTCGCCCGTAATCGTTTTTGGGCATGGGTAATTACTAATTCTGCAATATTTTCTCCAATTTCAGTATGTTGATTTAACCATAAACTGAAGGAATCTCTAACAACGCCAGCAACAAAGGTTGTACAAGCTCTTGATGAAAATCGTTCTTTGGTTTGTCCTGAAAATTGTGGTTCTTCTACTTTAACTGATAGTATGTAAGCGCAACGTTCTAATATATCTTCTGTAACTAATTTAACCCCTCTAGGCAATAAATTTCGATAATCGCAAAACTCACGAATTGCGCCTAATAGTCCCACTTTTAAGCCATTGACATGAGTTCCACCTTGAATTGTAGGAATTAGGTTGACATAACTTTCGGTTAATAATTCGCCTTCTGGTAGCCACATTATGGCATAATCAACTACTTCAGTTGCTGCCACAAAGTGTCCAATTATAGGCAATTCGGGTAAGCTAATTACTTCGCCTAAATTATCTAATAGATAGGTGGTTAATCCGTCTTCGTAATACCACTGTTGTTTTTCGCCAGTATTTTCATTGGTAAAATTAACGGTTAAACCAGCACAAAGTACGGCTTTGGCTCGCAATGCGTGGATAAGTGCTGAAATAGCAAAATTGGGGGAATCAAAATAGGTTAAATTTGGCCAAAATCGTAAAGTAGTTCCCGAATTTTTTTTGCCGACTTTGCCAACTATTTTTAATTCAGAAGTTTTGTCGCCATTAGCGAAGGACATTTGGTATAAATTACCATGGCGTTTAATTATTACTTCTAAATGGCTGGAAAGTGCATTTACCACTGATACGCCAACGCCATGTAATCCGCCAGAAAATTGGTAGTTTTTTGTGGAGAATTTACCACCGGCATGTAAGCGGGTTAAAATAACTTCAACGCCGGTTATGTTTTCTTCGGGATGGAGGTCAACTGGCATTCCACGTCCATTGTCGCTGACACTTAGTGAGCCATCGTTATGTATTATTACGTCAATGCGATTAGAATAGCCAGCAATGGCTTCGTCAACGCTGTTGTCGATGACTTCTAAAGCTAAATGGTTGGGACGGGTTGTATCTGTGTACATTCCAGGACGTTTGCGTACAGGGTCAAGTCCAGTAAGTATTTCTATATCTGCTGCGTTGTAAGTTTTAGCCATTTTTAAAAATATAGGTTAGTCGA
>JAGLFE010000018.1 GCA_023144675.1 Thiomargarita sp.
TTTTTTGTCAATGCGTAAGTCCTATTATACCCAATTATCAAGTTTTTAAAAATTGCTAACCTCAACACTAATTTTAATTATTATTTTTAGAAATTGTTTTAAATAGTAGTATCATTGCTTATATAAAATCTTTGTAGTTATTGTTGGAAAACTAAAAACTTAATAATTATATACTAAAATTTTAAAAAAAAACTAAATCTAAAAATGAAACGAACTGATTTGAAAAGTATTTTGATTATTGGAGCTGGACCGATTATAATTGGACAAGCTTGTGAATTTGATTATTCAGGTACGCAGGCTTGCAAAGCTTTGAAGGAAGAAGGCTACCGAATTATTTTAGTTAATTCTAATCCAGCTACTATCATGACCGACCCTGAAATGGCTGATGCAACCTATATTGAGCCTATTAATTGGCAAACCATTGCCAAAATTATTGAACACGAACGCCCAGATGCTTTACTGCCTACAATGGGAGGACAAACCGCTCTAAATTGCGCCATTGATTTAACCAAAAATGGAGTTTTAGAAAAATTTGGGGTCGAAATTATTGGAGCCTCAATTGAAGCTATTGAAAAAGCCGAAGATCGAGGAAAATTTCGGGATGCAATGCAACACATTGGCTTAGAAATGCCTCATTCATTGATTGCACGTAATATGAAAGAGAGCTTGCAAGCTATAGAACAAATTGGTTTTCCGCTAGTTATTCGTCCCGCTTTTACTTTGGGAGGAAGTGGTGGTGGCATTGCCTATAATCGCGAAGAATTTACCAATATTTGTGAACATGGTTTAGATTTATCCCCCATTAGCGAACTTTTGATTGAAGAATCCGTACTGGGTTGGAAAGAATTTGAAATGGAAGTTGTGCGAGATCGTAACGATAATTGTATTATTGTTTGTTCCATAGAAAATCTTGACCCAATGGGTATTCATACTGGCGATTCAATTACCGTTGCTCCAATTCAGACTTTAACCGATAAAGAATACCAAATTATGCGCAATGCTTCCATAGCGGTATTGCGGGAAATTGGAGTCGAGACTGGTGGTTCCAATGTGCAATTTGCGATTAATCCCGAAAATGGTCGCATGATTATTATTGAAATGAACCCCCGCGTTTCTCGTTCCTCCGCTTTGGCTTCTAAGGCGACTGGGTTTCCAATTGCTAAAATAGCGGCTAAATTAGCAGTTGGTTATACTTTGGATGAATTAGATAATGAAATGACTGGTGGCGCAACGCCCGCTTCTTTTGAGCCTACGATTGACTATGTTGTAACCAAAGTGCCGCGTTTTACCTTTGAAAAATTCCCCCAAGCCGAACCAATACTCACTACTCAAATGAAATCAGTAGGCGAAGTTATGGCGATTGGACGAACATTTCAAGAATCTTTGCAAAAAGCCTTGCGTGGTTTGGAAACAGGAGTTAATGGTTTAAATTCACAATTTGATCTTGATACAGATTTAAATTCAGAAAATGCACAGGATATTTTACGTTATCAACTTCACGTACCAGGTCCAGATCGTTTATGGTATATTGCTGATGCCTTTCGAACTGGTTGGTCGATTGAAAAAGTTCAACAGTTGACCGCAATTGATCCTTGGTTTTTAGTACAAATCGCTAATTTAATCGATGAAGAATCCAGTTTATGTATTGGTTGTTTAGAAAATATTGATGTGCATAGATTACGTGCCTTAAAACGCAAAGGTTTTTCAGATAATAGATTAGCCGAATTATTTGCAGTTGATGAAGAAATAATTAGAAATTTACGACATCAATTAAATATCCGTCCTGTATTTAAACGGGTAGATTCTTGTGCGGCTGAATTTGCGGCAACCACTGCTTATTTATATTCTACTTATGAAGAAGAGTGCGAAGCTAATCCAACTCAAAAAGATAAAATTGTGATTTTAGGTGGCGGTCCTAATCGTATTGGGCAGGGAATCGAATTTGACTATTGTTGCGTGCAAGCGGCTTTAGCGTTAAGTAAAGATGGTTATGAAACCATTATGATTAATTGCAATCCTGAAACGGTTTCAACTGATTATGATACTTCCGATCGCTTATATTTTGAATCATTAACTTTAGAAGATGTTTTAGAAATTATCCATGTAGAAAAACCGAAAGGCGTAATCGTTCAATATGGTGGACAAACTCCACTTAAATTAGCTAAAGATTTAGAAAAAGCTCAAGTACCGATAATTGGTACTAGCCCAGATTCAATTGATTTAGCAGAAGATCGGGAACGCTTTCAACAATTAATTCATAAATTAGATTTAAAACAACCGCCTAACCGAACTGCTCGTAATACTAATCAAGCCTTATCATTAGCAGCAGAAATTGGCTATCCATTAGTGGTCAGACCTTCTTACGTATTAGGTGGTCGAGCAATGGAAATTGTGTATAATGAAAGCGAATTAAAAAATTATATGCAACAAGCGGTTGCAGTTTCTAATAATTCCCCAGTTTTACTGGATCATTTTTTAGATGATGCGATTGAAGTCGATGTGGATGCAATTTGTGATGGTAAAAAAGTTGTTATTGGTGGTATAATGGAACATATTGAACAAGCTGGCATTCATTCTGGTGATTCAGCTTGTTCCTTACCACCATATGGCTTATCGGCAATGCTACAAGATCAATTACGTGAACAAATGACGCAACTGGCTTTGGCTTTAAACGTTATTGGTTTGGTTAATGCACAATTTGCTATTCAAGGATCAAGTATTTACGTTTTAGAAGTTAATCCACGTGCTTCACGTACTGTTCCATTTGTTTCTAAAGCAACGGGCTTATCATTAGCGCAAATTGCCGCACGTTGTATGGTGGGTAAACTATTAAAAGAACAAGGTGTTACACAAGAATGTGTTCCCCATTATTATTCGGTTAAAGAAGCAGTTTTTCCATTCGTGAAATTTGCTGATGTTGATCCATTATTAAGTCCAGAAATGAAATCAACAGGTGAAGTAATGGGAATAGGTTGTACTTTTGGTGAAGCATTTGCTAAAGCTCAATTAGCAGCAGGTAGTAATTTACCACGTTCTGGCATTGTGTTTTTTAGTTTGCGTGATGCAGATAAACAGGTTGCCGTTGATATTGCAAAAGAATTAGTTAATTTGGGTTTTGAATTACTTGCTACTCAAGGAACTTATGAAAAATTTCAACAGGCTGATATTACTTGCAAAGTTGTTAAAAAAGTAATAGAAGGACGACCTAATATTGTTGATAGAATTAAAAATGATGAGATTAGTTTTATCATTAATACTACTGAAGGTAAGCAATCTATCGCTGATTCGTTCGCAATTCGTCGCAATGCTTTACAGCATCAAGTTACTTATACAACCACTATTGCTGGAGCAAGAGCGACAATGCTTGCTCTAAAAGTACTTGATACAACTGGGGTTAACCGATTACAAGATTTACATAAAGAATTACAAGGTATAATATGATAAAATCACCTATGACTGTGCAAGGTGCACAAAAATTACGCGATGAATTACATCAATTAAAAACTGTAACTCGTCCAAAAATAATTCAGGCAATTGCAGATGCGCGTGAATTAGGCGACTTGAAAGAAAATGCTGAATATCATGCCGCTCGTGAGCAACAAAGTTTTAGTGAAGGACGAATTAGCGAATTAGAAAATAAATTAGCTAGTGCTGAAATTATTGATATAAAAAAGCTCAACACTGAAGGCAGAGTAGTTTTTGGAGCTACTGTTGATTTAATGAATATTGAAACTGAGGGCGAAGTAACTTACCAAATTGTTGGCGATGATGAAGCTGACATTAAGGCAAACTTAATTTCGATTAGTTCTCCTATTGCTCGCGCTTTAATTAGTAAACAAGAAGGAGATGTTGTTGTGGTACAAGCACCACGCGGCAATAAAGAATATGAAATTTTAGAGGTTAAATATATTTAGTCATATAAATGCCAATTAAAAGTTAAAAATGTAATATGTTGAATTTATTGTAAATTAAAATTTTAAATTATTTTTGTGCAATTTTAACCTATTGTATTTAATTTTTATTCGCATTCAATATTTAATTTTGGAAATTAAAAAAGCTCACATTTTTTAGATGCTGGGCTTTTTTAGTATAATAAAAAATATTCTTTATAATTTTGATCTCAGAATTAAAACATGAAAATTTTTGAATGGAATGAAGAAAAAAATAAATGAATAAAGGAAAATAGAAATATTTCTTTTGAGGAAATAGTTTTCTTTATTGAAAATGTAGGTTTGCTTGATACTTATGAACACCCAAATAAAGAAAAATATCCAAGACAATCTATATTTGTTGTTCAAAATGAGTTATATGTTTATTTAGTTCCTTACATTGAAGAAAAAGAGTATTATTTTCTCAAAATAATTATTCCCAATAGGGAAGCAAAAAAGAAATACCTAGAGGATAAACATGACTAAAGAAGATTATAATTTAGATACAGAAGAACAAGAAATTATTGATTCCTTTAATCGTGGGGAATGGATATCAAAAGGGGAAAACTTAGACAAATATAAGGAAACTGCAAAACAAACATTTAAAACCACGCAAGATGTTAATTTTCGCTTGAGTGAAAAAGATTTTAGAAGCATACAAATGAAGGCTATAGAAGAAGGAATATCTTATCAAACACTGTTATCCAACGTTGTTCATAAATATTTAACTGGTCAATTGAAAAGAGTATAAAAAATTTGGCGTAGCTTGCAAGCTTTAATAAATGAATTCAATATTTAATTTTGGAAATTAAAAAAGCTCACATTTTTTAGATGCTGGGCTTTTTTGGTATAATTTATATTGTGAATTTCCTTTCCAACATAAATCAATAAATCAACCATTATGGCGACAATAAATAAAACCAACACTTTACCCGTTGGGCATCAATTAAAAGAATATCGAATTCAATCTATTTTTAAAGAAAGTTTTTTTGATATTACCTACCTTGCTTATAACGATAAAATAAATAAACAAGTTATTATTAAAGAATATTTTCCTAATAATTTAGCTACTAGAAAAAATAATTATTATATCCAACCTAAATCATCGCAAGAAAAAGATAATTTTTTTTGGGGATTAAAGAAATTTTTAGAAGAAGGAAAATTATTATCTGATATTCAACATCCTAATATAATTAAAGTCTTAACTTATTTTAATATGCACAATACTGCTTATATAGTTATGGACTATGAACAAGGAAAAAGTTTATCTGCTATATTGTCAGAAAATAATAGCATTAGTGAAACTAAATTGATGGCTCTATTACCTCCTTTATTATCAGGTTTGAGAACTATACATGAAGCGGGTTTATTTCATCAAAATATTCAATTAGATAATATTTATTTACGTAACACCGATTATCAACCAATATTACTAGATTTTGGCATATCAAGTTACGCATTAGCACAACATTGCCATTATACAGCAGGTATTTCTAAATATGCGCCTATTGAACAATATCAATTTAAAAATAATCAAGGTCCATGGACTGATATTTATGCACTTGGAGCGGTGTTATATCATATTATTAGCGGGCAAATGCCGAATAAAGTAGCTACTCGAGTTCAAACAATTAAATTAAAGAAAAAAGATTTAACTCCAGCAATAAAAATAGGACAACATAATTATTCTCAAGATTTATTAAACGGTATTGATTGGGCGATGCGCATATCACCTAAAAAACGACCTCAAAGTATTCAAGAATGGCTTGAAGTTTTATTACCTAAATTTCCAAGTAATAAATTTGATGCTAAACAAAATACAGATATGAAATCAGAAATTAATACCAATTATTTTGCAAAATCAGGTAAAAAGTCGGTATTATTAATTCCAAAAGCATGGATTTTAATCAGTATTTTAACTATCGTAATGCTTAATGGAACTTATATTTTTTACACTGAACAACATTTTAAATATTTGCATAAACAACACGTAACTGAATTAGAACAATCAAAAAAATTATTACAGCAAGAGCAACAAAAAATTATTACGCATCAATCAGCTTCAGAAACACAATTGGAAACAATTGAAGAACAATTGGAGATGAATACTTATACAGAAAAACAGAAAAATCAACAGTTTAAACAATTAGAAGTAGAAAATTCACTGTTAAAACAAACGATACAAAAAATGTTACAACAATACACTAGGCAAACAATGCAAGCTAAAAAGTTGACTATTGTGTTAGGTTCTGCATTTCGTGATCGTTTGAAAAATGGAAATTTAGGTTCTGAAATGATTTGGTTGCCAGGTAAAAAATTTCAGATGGGAGATATTTATGGTACTGGTAAGCAAGATGAGCAACCAGTTCATTGGGTTTCTATTGATGATTTTGCTATCGGACGTTATGAAGTTACTTTTTCTGAATATGAACAGTTTGTAAAAGCTACTGGCAGAAAAACATTTTATCCAGCCAATTGGCAGGCAAATTATCCTGTTACTCATGTTTCTTGGCAAGATGCCGTTGCTTATACTAAATGGTTAAGTCAACAAACTGGAGAATATTATCGGTTGCCAACTGAAGCAGAATGGGAATACGTAGCAAGAGCAAATACAGTTCATCCTTTTTTGGAGGAAGATAAACAATATGAAATGTTAGCAGTTGGTTCTTCTACCGCAAATTTTTTGGGTTTATATGATATAATGGGTAATGTTCGAGAATGGACCTGTTCATTATATGCAAGCCGATATAATGGTAGTGAACAACGATGC
>JAGLFE010000180.1 GCA_023144675.1 Thiomargarita sp.
AAGCTTTTATTATTAGTAAAACACGCCCCGCCATCTCCATAAGCACCTAATGGTTTAGATGGAAAAAAACTGGTGCAACCAATGGTGGATAAACTACAAGATTTTTGTCCTTTATAAGTAGCTCCAAAGCTTTGAGCTCCGTCTTCAATCACAGGAATATTATATTTTTCTGCAATAGCATTAATAGCATCAAAATCGGCACATTGTCCATACAATGACACTGGCATAATGGCTTTAGTTTTTGAGGTAATTGCCGCTTCAATTTGGTTTGGATTAATATTATAAGTACGTGAATCAATATCAACAAATATAGGAATAGCTCCCAATAAAACAATAGTTTCTGCCGTGGCAATAAAACTAAAAGGAGTGGTAATTACTTCATCACCTTGTCCAACTCCCAATGCCATCATGGCAATAAGTAAAGCATCAGTGCCACTAGAAACGCTAATACAATGTTCAACGCCAACATAGTTCGCTAGTTTTTGTTCTAGTTCTTGTACTTCTGGTCCCATGATATATTTGCCATGATTGAAAACTTGGCGAATATTTTTTTCTAACTGGGGTAAAATTTGTCGCTGTTGCGCTTTTAAGTCAATGAAAGCTATGAATGTATCTAATAATTTGGTCGTATTTGACAATTGTTCTAAACAAGTAACTGGTGTTAAAACCGTTAGTTTTTCCATACCATCAAATTTTTTATCGTTGCTGACGATAATTGCTTCTTCACCTAATGCCAGTGCTGATAAAACAATTTGTGCATCTTCAAAGTCTTTGGATTTGCCTAATAATTCAAAACTTTCTTGTCCAGGTACGCTCAATGGCTTAAGCAAACCACTTAGCCAATCCATGAGTTGTTTCGTCAGATGAACAGCGTTTTCAGCACCTGATGCTTTAAGTTCTTTTAAAATTAAGTATTCAATAATGGGCAAAGAACTAGCAGCTACCCATCCACGAATCTTTCCCTCTGATATTAATTCAAAAAGTTGTTCACTGATTTCAGCACCGCTCCGGTTCAGCAGTACATCTAAAATTACATTGATATCAAAGACAATATCTTTCATAAATATTTATTTTCTAGGTGTTGATGCCAAGCCGCTTTATCTTCTGCTGAATTTATAGCCTGTCGTTTTTTGGCAGAATTTCCTAAAATGTTATCCAGTTGTTGACGAATAGTTTGTCTATTAGCAGTTAAAGATTGGATTTCACTTTGCTCTTGTTTATTTATTACTAACTCATGATCTGGAATTTCAATTTTTACAGAAAATCGTGCATGTTTGAACTGAATAGGATATTTAAATTGTAAAGAACCATTATCATATATAGCGTTAATTTGCATAATTTATTTCTAAAAGTTTATTTTGGCTACTACATTAGCTACTTTTTGTTCTTAAAGTTTTGTTGTCTATTTTACTAGATTACGCTAAACGCCTAAAACAATGACCAATGCAGTCATTTTTGTTATTTAACTATCTTACAGAGGTTATTTATCAATTGATAGCGTGTACCAGTATGAGGACAAGTAGTTTGTCCATTGCCAGTTAAAGACAAATCTAAACGTTCTCCATATTGGCTCATCCAAGCAATTTGACGTGCAGGAACACCTACCATCAAGGCAAAATCAGGTACATCACAATTAACAACACTGCCCGCACCAATAAAGGCATATTGACCAATTGTATAACCACAAATAATAGTGCAATTTGCACCTAGTGTAGCACCTTGTTTTATCAGCGTATTTCTATATTCATCTTTACGAGATACATTTGAACGAGGATTATAAACATTGGTAAAAACCATACTAGGTCCGCAAAATACATCATCTTCAAGCATAACATTATCATAGATAGAAACATTATTTTGAACTTTTACATTATTAGCAATTTTTACTTTATTCCCAATAAAAACATTTTGACCAAACGAGCAACCTTCACCAATAACAGCCCCGCTACTAATATGTACCCAATGCCAAATACGACAGCCAGTCCCTATAGTCGCTCCTTTATCTATAATAGCCGTCTCATGTACTTGATAATTCATATTTCTAATATTCTAAAGGTAAACTAATTGTTTTGCCATCACGAGCAGAAAGATAAGCAGCAATAAGTATTTCTAATGATTTTAAGCCTTCACGTCCATCAGTTTCTATTTCAGCTTCACCTCTTAATACATCTATCACGTTTTTAAAATATAATGGATGTCCAAATCCATAAACTGAAGTGGTTGTGTAATTAGCGTCTTTAATTTGTTGATCATATTCTTTGGTATCAGCAAATTGCCAATCTTGGATTTCATTAACAGCTACTCCCCCAATACGTACAGTTCCTTTTTCACCTAAAATAGTAATAGAACCCTCATAATTTTTGGGATAAGTTAGCATGGTTACGCTCATTGAACCTAATGTGCCATTTCGCCAACGAACATTCATAACTCCAGTATCTTCCACTTCTATATCACGCATTGTACTCATCATTGCTTGTACTTTATCAATTGGTCCAATTAACCAATCTAATAAATCAACATAATGACTAGCCTGATTCATAAATGCTCCACCATCAAATTCCCAAGTGCCACGCCATTTAGCGGAATCATAATATTCTTGTGGGCGTGTCCAAAATACATTCAAATGAACCATATGTATTTTACCAAATCGTTTTTCATCAACTGCCCGTTTAAGGAGTTGCAATGTTGAATTACGACGATTTTGTTTCACAATAAATAGTTGAACTCCAGCATCATCACAAGATTTTACCATTTTTAAACCATCAGCCCATCTAGTAGCCATAGGTTTTTCTGAAATTACATGTATTCCCTTTTGTGCAATTTTTATTGTTTGTTCAGAATGGAGACCGCTAGGAGTACAAATACTAATAACATCAAATGTTTCCTTACTAAGCATCTCACCTAAAGTAAGATAAGCATTAACTTGATATTTTTTCTGATGGTTTTTCATAACATCAGGATTATTATCACAAATTGCAACAAGTTCTAAATGTTCAGAATGCTTTTCAATGGATGCAAAATGATTTTTTGAAATACGTCCACAACCTAAAAGACCAATTCTAATTTTTCGATCTTTAATCATATTGTTTTTTCCTGATTCACTATTTTTATTA
>JAGLFE010000181.1 GCA_023144675.1 Thiomargarita sp.
CTATTTTAGGACTACCAATTATTTTACTTTATGCTTAGATCTTTTTTTATGAGCAGGAACTGTTGGTAAAAAATTAGCAATCCAAGCTAATGCAAGTATTATCATAAAAGTCGCCGCATTAGCTGGAATTTGTAAATTAAAATCTACACTGCTATGAATAATTATAGCAATCATAGCCATTGTCGCACTGAAAGCCATACCTCGACATAAAGAATCATGGCGACGATATTGCGCAATAAGAGCATTTTTCAAAGCTAATATCATTATCGCTATTAGAATCAATAGTCCAATAATACCCGTTTCTACTGCAAATTCCAAATAATCATTATGAGCATGGTCGTAAAATCCTTTAATATCATGTCCTTGATAAGTTGGAAAAGTGCTGTAAAAACTACCAAGCCCAGAACCAGTCCATAAATAATCTTGTAAATAGTTTAAGCTATAAATATCAACATCATCACGAGTTTCTGTTATCATACGAGTGGTTTCTATGCGATTAACAACCTTTTCCACCCCAAACCAAGTTCCAACAATTATTATATCAATTATAATTATGCTCACAAATAATATAATTATAGAACGTGGTGCATGACGGGATAAAATTAAACCAATAATTCCAGCTATTAATAAACTAGCAAAAAAGGCAGTATTTCCCATTCGAGAATGAGTAAGAACTAGGGCTATAACCATAATAACTAATGATAATCTTAGTTGCATTTTATTGCTCATTAACCAGGATAATAGAGATTTTATATGTTGTTTCCAGGTGGTATTACTGGTATGACTTAATTGTGAAATTAACAAACCAATACCAATCGCTAAACAAATTTCTAAATAACCAGCAAAATGATTACGATTAATAAATGTACCTGTAGCAACTCCTAAACCATAAATTTTTTGGTGAAAAAAACCATATTCCAAATTTGATAAAGTCATCATGCTACCATATATAGCTTGAAATAGACCACTTAGGAGTAAAGAATAAGCTAACCAACGTAATCTTTTACGCCGATTGACTAATAATAAAACCAACATAAAAAGCAAAATATAACAAATACTATGTAATAAAGAAATTGAGGTAGCGTAAGGTTCTATCGAAAGTGTTATTGTATGTGGAATAAAAAATTGTAAACTAGCAACTTTAGGTGATATCCATTGAACCCATGAATAAGGTAATGGAATAATCTGAAATATAATATAGATTAGCCATAAACTCCATAAAATGAGTACATATTTTGCATGGTAAAAAACTGGAGTAAATTTAACTCGTCCATAATAAAAATGCTTTAACCAAATAAAAGATAAAATTAATATCCATATTGCCATAATAGCCCATGCCCATGGACGATTGCTAGCTAATGGCATCGGTAGCCAAATGATTAAAATTAATAGGGCGATAAAAATACTTTTATCTGGGCTAATTTTTTCTGATAAATTATGTTGTGGCATTTTTTTTGACTAATTTATATTTTAAGGGTATAATACTTTTCTTTATTTTAAGTTATAATGATGAAAACTTAATTAATTCCTAACCATTTATAGTAAATATTCTACAAACTAATTCCCACTAAGGTTGTAATAGTAATAATTTACTTTAGTGGGAGCAACTGAATATTTCTATAGTTTCTTTTAGACTAACATTTTATATTATGCATATATCTATATATTATGAAAAAAAACTTATTATTTATTGCGCCACTTTTATTAACTAGCCCCTTAGCATTAAGTTCTCCAACAACATTAACCGCTGAGGGAGTACCGATAGCTAACGGGGTTCGACTTTTTTCCGATATTGGAGTAAGACTTGAACATAACGACAATATTACACAGCAGTCAACCAATGAAATTAGTTCTTTCATAACCGTCTTGACACCAGAATTTACGCTTGATAGTAAACAACGTTCTAGTAGTTATAGCTTGATGTTAAGACCAGAAATTGGACGTTATTTTAGTAGTTCTGCTGATAACTATGAAGATTTAAAATTATTAGCCACAGGTGATTGGCAAATTGGTCGTTT
Organism: Thiomargarita sp.; assembly: GCA_023144675.1. Taxonomy (GTDB): domain Bacteria; phylum Pseudomonadota; class Gammaproteobacteria; order Beggiatoales; family Beggiatoaceae; genus JAGLFE01. The sequence continues at coordinate 2,019 of JAGLFE010000181.1, forward strand.
AATTGATTTTACTTTACGTGGTCAATATCTTAAAGAACATGATGCTCGTGGTTCATTAGATTATTTAAACTTAGGTGAACCTTATAAATGGGATCAATTTTCTATTGGTGGTTTATTTAGTTATGGACGAAGTACTGCTAAATTTAGGATCGAAGCTGAGTTAAATCAATTAATCAAACGTTATGATGATTTAGTGTCAGAAGATAAAGATTTAACTGATATAAGTGCTAGATTCTTTTATCGTGTTTTACCTAAAACTCGTATTTTCTTTGAAGCTAGTCATAAGCTAATTGATTATCAATCATCAAGTTCTAGCCTAGATAATAATTTATCTAATTATTCAGTTGGTGCAACTTGGCAAGCTACCAAGAAAACGACTGGAAAAGCCCAAATAGGTTATTTAAACAAAGATTTTGATTCTGCGGCTCGTGAAGATTTTTCAGGTGTTAGTTGGAACGTTTCAATGCAATGGGTTCCTATGAGTCGGTCAACTTTTGAATTTGCAACTAGTCGTATGCCTTTTGATTCAAGTGGTTTAGGCGACTATCTTTTATACGATAAATTTTCTGTAAAGTGGACACATAGTTGGAAAGAACGTATTTCTACAACTCTAGGTTTAAGTCTTGCTAACGTTGAATATGAAGGTAAAACTGGTTCTGTAGTTAGAACTGATGATACTGATAATATACATTTTTTGGTTAATTACAATTTAAAGAAATGGCTTGGTATAGAAACAGGTGTATATTTCACCGAAAGAGATTCTACTCATGATTATGATGATTTTGATAGAGTTCGTTGGGTAGTTATGTTAAAAGCTGTTTTTTAAAGATACAACTTTTTTAGTTTGGATATAATTTTTTCCAACTACTTTATAATAGACCTAATAAGTTTTTTGTAGCTTATTAGGTCTATTTTTTATAAATTATTAATACATTAAGTATTAGGAAACATTAATAATAAATAATATTTATTGATATTATATTAATTTATTATTGATTAGATAATACTTTTTATAGTTTTCATTATAATTGTTTATTATTTTTAATAAATATTAATGAAATTAGAAATATTGTTATATTTAGCAAAATTATTATGTAATACGTTATGAACAATTATTGTAAATTTTTAATTATTACCCTATTTCCAATATTTTTAAACGGTTGTATGTCTCAGGCATCATTTGATGATCCAATTTATCCCAGTGAGCCTACAATTATTAAAAATAAACCTCTTGAAAATAAACCAGCAATTCAACCGATACAAACAGAATCTGTAAAAGAACAACCTGTTGTTGCATTTGTACCTAAACAAGAGCGACCTCAATCTGAATCACAAAATGAACCACCACCACCAAATAATTTTTTAGATATGTCTGATTATCATCTAAATGCAGGTGATTTAATTAGTATTAAAGTTTTTGGTGAAGAAGATTTTAGCGTAACCGCACATTTAAATGAAAATGGAACAATTTCATATCCTTTTTTAGGCGAATTAAATTTAGTTAATTTAACTATCAATCAAATAGAACAATTAATTACAACTGGGCTTGGAAAAGATTATTTAGTTGACCCAAAAGTAACAGCAACAGTTTTAGAATACCAAAAAATATTTGTCAATGGTGAAATTAAAAATCCTGGTGGTTATGCTTTTATACCTGGTTTGACGGTTAATAAAGCCATTTCACTAGCAGGCGGCTTCACTGACAAATCTTCTCGTGATGAAATTTCTATTATTCGTAGTGAAAATAAAACTAGCAAACCTCAAATTGCTGATCTAAAAACCTATATGAAACCAGGAGATATTATCATTGTTAAAGAATATCAAAAATTTTTTGTCAATGGTGAAGTTAAAACTCCAGGGGGATATACATTTGAACTTGGTATGACAGTTGAAAAAGCCATATCCACTGCAGGCGGATTTAGTAGATTTGCCTCAGCCAAATGGAGTAAAATTTTTATTTTGCGGGGAGGGGATGAATCTGCAAAACCTCAAGAAACTGATAATTTAAGAACTCCAATTTATCCTGGAGATATTATTACCATTAATGAAAGCATATTTTAAAAGAACTTAGTTTTATATGAAAACATCAACATCGCAAGAATCCATTGTAACTGAGCAAAATGTCGAAGATGAAATTGATCTGCGTATTTATTTACATATTTTTAATAAATATAAATGGCAGATTGCTAAACTTACATTGTTAATCGGATTATTGGCTTTTTTAATTACCCTTTCATTAACACCAATTTACCGTTTTACCACCACTTTATTAATTGAATTTGATCAAAATAATGTTATTTCTATTGAAGAAGCTTATGGCATCAATTCTTCTGGTCGAGAATATTTCCAAACCCAATTAGGTATTTTAGGTTCTAGAAAATTAGCCGCAAAAGTTGTCGAAAAACTTAATTTAACTTCCCATCCAATATTTAATATTGCACCAAGTCCTCCTTGGTGGCATCGTTTAATTCCCGATGCTTGGTTGCCTGAATATAAACCACCAACTAAACAACAAAAGTTTAATCGTATTGTTGATGCAGTTATAAGAGGGTTAAGTATTAATCCAGAACGTAATAGCCAATTAGTAGAAATTAGTTTTGAATCTTCTGATAAACAACTAGCAGCAAAAATACCTAACACTCTTTCCAATCTTTATGTAGAAAGCGATTTAGAAGCACGATTGGAAATGACTCAAAAAGCAGCTGCTTGGTTAACTGAACGTATTGATGGTTTGCGCCAAAAATTGAGAAAATCTGAACAAAACTTACAAAATTATTTAGAACGTGAAGAATTGGTGGATGTGTCAGGAGTAAAAAGTGTTGCGATAAAAAAGGTTGAACAAACTGCTTCTAATTTAATTAAAGCTCAACAACGTTTGGCTGAAACTGAAAATATTTATAAACAAGTACGAAGGCTTCGTGGACGTTCTAGTAATGCTTTTGAGTCAATTCCAGCCGTTCTTAGTCATCCATTAGTACAAAATTTAAAAACAGCAGAATTAGAAGCTGAAAAAAAATTATCTGAACTTGGTAAACGTTATAAATCTAAACATCCTAATATAATAGCTACTCAAGCAGAATTGAGAACAGCACAAAATAATACTGCTAGACAAATTCAACAAGTTATTGGCGGAATAGCCAAGGAATATGAAGTTGCTCAAGCTAATGTTAAGGTGTTGCATCGTTCGATGAAACAGTTGGAACAAGAAATTCAGAAAATTAATCGTAAAGATTTTCAAATGCAAGTATTGAAAAGAGAAGTTTCTGTTAATCGTCAATTATATGACTTATTTTTAACTCGATTTAAGGAAACGGAAGCATCACGAGATGTGCAAGGATTGCAATCAGCCGTTGGACGTATTGTTGATCCAGCGATTGTTAGAGCTATTTCTTATAAGCCTAAAAAGAAATTAATCATTCTTATTAGTTTAATTTTAGGTTTTCTTTTAGCTACTATGTTAGCGTTTCTGATTGAACATTTAGATAATACTGTTAAAAATGCTGAAGATGTAGAACAAAAATTGGGAGTACCGTTATTAGGCTTTTTACCGAAAATTAAAAAAGATAAAAATAATAAACAAGACCCAACTAAAGCTCAATGGATGTTTTTAGCTGAACCAACTTCGCATTTTGCTGAATCGGTTCGTACTATTCGTACTGGTATAACATTATCTAGTATTGATATGCCGCGTAGTGTAACTGTGATAACTTCATCAGTGGCAAGTGAAGGTAAAAGTACTTTTTCTATTAACCAAGCTTTTGCACTTGGACAAATTTCCAAGACTTTATTAATTGATGCTGATATGCGTCGTCCGTCTATAGGTAAAATTTTTGGCATCGCTTCTAAGGCTCCAGGTTTATCAGAATTAGTCGCAGGAACCCGTTCAATAACTGAATGTATTCATAAACAAGAACAAGAAACTGGGATTGATTTTATACCTAGTGGTGCAGTTCCACCTAATCCTTTAGAATTATTATCTTCAAAAAAATTTGGGGAAGTTTTAAAGCAGTTAGAAGAGCGTTATGCTAATATCATTATTGATAGTGCTCCTACCATGTTAGTTAGTGATGCTTTAATAATAGCCAAACAAGCTAGTGGAATTATTTATATTATCAAAGCAGATGCAACTCCCTATCAGATTGTGTTGAGAAATATGGAACGGTTACGCCAATCCAATACTAAAATATTAGGTGTAGTTTTGAATCAAATTGATCTCAAAAAAATGTCCAACCATTATGGTAATCACTATGGTTATTATGGATATAAATATTACGATTATTCACATGGTTATTATTCTCAAGATAAAGCTTAAATTCTTGGTAGTGCTAAACCTGTTAGGTCTTTGATACCTGACAGGTTTTTTGAGACCATCACTACTTTGTTCAGGACTACCAAATTCTTAAATAGAATATTATGGGCTGGTTACAAATCACATTAAACGTTAATATTTCTATAGTTGAAACGGTATCAGAAATTTTGAGTGCAATAGGAGCAATTTCAGTTACTTTCCAAGATGCCAAAGATCAACCTTTATATGAACCAAATTTAGACAGTATGCCACTTTGGAAGCAAACAAAAATAATTGGCTTATTTGCAGGAAATATTGAACAAACTAAATTAAAAAAGCAGTTGGATAGTAATTTAATAAATGCTTTTCCTAATTTATCTTATCAACTTAATATTTTAGAAGACCAAGATTGGAATCGTAAATGGATGGCAGATTTTAAGCCAATGTGTTTTGGTAAACGGCTTTGGATATGTCCCAGTTGGTGTAAACCGCCTGAACCAAAAGCTATAAATATTTTACTTGATCCTGGTTTAGCTTTTGGCACTGGAACTCATCCAACTACAGCTTTATGTTTAAAATGGTTAGATAATGCGTCAAATTTATCGGGACAAACTTGGATTGATTATGGTTGTGGTTCAGGAATTTTAGCAATTGCGGCGGCTAAATTAGGTGCGAAGTCGATATGGGCTGTTGATCACGACCCACAAGCTTTGCAAGCAACACAGGATAATAGTATAAAAAATGAGATAAATAATATTCAAACAGCATTGCCAAAAGACTTACCAAATATTAAAGCTGATGGCATCTTGGCAAATATTTTAGCTAATCCATTAATAGATTTAGCTGAAACATTTGCTGTTTATCTTAATAAAAATGCAGTTATAGTTTTATCAGGAATATTAAAAGAGCAAGTTGAAGCGGTTAGCATAATTTATCAAAATTATTTTAAAATCGTAGAGATTGTTGAACAGGAAAATTGGGTAAGAATAGTTGCCCATATTAAGTAATTCATTTTATGCAAACAAATTATAAAGTGAGAAAATATAGGACTTTAAAATTTATATTATTTTTAGTAAAATTGCTAAACTATAATATTTTCTAAACGTTTACACACCGTTTTTAAAACTTGTATTCGAGCAAAACGCTTATCATTTCCAGCAACTAATGTCCAAGGCGCAAAATCAGTGCTGGTTCTTGCCACCATTTCATTAACCGCAATACTATAATCCTCCCATTTTTCTCGATTTCGCCAATCTTCTTCAGTGATTTTATGTTGTTTATAGGCTACTTGTTCCCGCTCTTTGAAACGTTTTAATTGTTCATCTAAATCAATATGCAACCAAAATTTAATAACAATACTACCGTGTTTAGCTAATTGTTCTTCAAAATCATTAATTTCAGAATAAGCCCGTTTCCATTCCGCTTCTTGAGCAAAACTTTCTACCCGTTCAACTAATACCCGCCCATACCAAGAACGGTCATAAATAGTCGCACGACCATCCCGAGCCATAAGTCGCCAAAATCGCCATAAATAATGATGCGCTCGTTCTTCATCAGTAGGGGCAGCGGTTGAAATAACTTGGTATAAACGGGCATCCATCGCCTGTGTCATCCGCCGAATCGCACCACCTTTACCACCAGCATCTCCGCCTTCAAACACAATAATAGTTGAACGTTTTTTAGCATAAGCTGCCCAAGCAAGACGATGTAATTGCCCTTGATAACTAGCTAGCAGTTTACGATATTCTTTTTTAGATAAGGTTTGGGTCAAATCAACTGTATCTAAAATAGTTTTTGAATTTTGGGAAACGAAGGTGGTAGGATTTGTAATAGTTGTAACTGGTTTTATTTGTGGGGTTTCTAAACGTTTTTGCAAACTATTTAATACCGTATGAGCAACAGTTAAATTACGATAACAAGAATTAGTTGCTTCCACTAATAGCCAGGGAGATTGTCCTAAATCTGTTTGACGGATGGTTTTTTCAGCCGATTGAATGAATTGATTATATAGGCGGGCGTGTTTCCAATCACGTTTAGAGACAGAGCGTCTAGTATGCGGATTATTTTCTAAGGTTTTAAACCGTTTCTGTTGCTCTGTTTTTGCTAAATGTAACCAAAATTTTAGAATCAAAGCTCCATCTTCGATAAGCATAGATTCAAATCGGCGAATATGAGTTAATGTATCATGTAGCTTAACCGCATCCATTTTACCATAAACAGTTTGGACAATTGGGTCAACATACCAACCACCAAAGAAAATACTAATACGTCCTCGTGCTGGTAAACGTCGCCAATATCGCCAATAATAAGGACGTTCTTTTTCTTCATCTGTTAATGAATTAATTGCAATTGTTTCTAAACCACGTGTATCCAACCATTCATTCAAAGCATTAACTACTTCCCCGCGTCCAGTTCCATCAAGTCCTGATATGATAATAACAACGGGGATATTAGATTTACTCAATGCAAATTGGGCTTGTAATAAAGCTGCTCTTAATTCGGGCAATTGTTTTTTGTATTCTGTTTTATCAATTTTTCGATTTAATTCAGCGGTTTCAAACATATTGAGTTGTCCTGTTTAAAAAATGAGGATATTGATTTTAATATTCTAGCCTTTAATGAATACATCGCCGTCAAAACATTGACATAATTGATGCGCTTCGTTTTATGTGTTTTTTAATTAAATAATTTAGAAATAATTGATGCGCTTCGTTCCTCAGCAGCATCCTACATTTTTTACTCTACTTAAATTGTAACTACTCACTGTCCTAGATA
>JAGLFE010000182.1 GCA_023144675.1 Thiomargarita sp.
TTATTTGTGGAGTTTTAGTTGCCATTATTTAATCATTCACTATAATTTTTAAATTAATTTTATTTTTAAAAAATTTTTTAATAAAGCATGTCCATGTTTAGTTAATATTGATTCAGGATGAAATTGTACTCCCATAATATTCATAGATTTATGTTTAATTCCCATGATGACATCATGTTGTTCCTTATCAGATCGAGTCCAAGCGGTTACTTCCAAGCAAGTTGGTAAATGGTCTTTATCTATAACCAATGAATGGTAACGGGTTGCCTCAAAAGGATTATTTAAATTTGCAAATAAGTTGGTATTATTATGATAAATAAGTGAAGTTTTCCCGTGCATAATTTTTTGAGCATGAACAATTTTTCCTCCAAACGCTTGTCCAATACATTGATGTCCTAAACAAACGCCTAATAACGGTATTTTACCTGCATAAGTTTTGATTACCTCCATAGAAATACCTGCTTGTTTTGGTGTACAAGGACCAGGTGAAATTACAATTTGTTGCGGGGCTAATTGGCTAATTTCTTTACAACTGATTTTATCATTACGAAATACTTGCACTTCTGCACCTAATTCACCGAAATATTGAACTAAGTTATAAGTAAAGGAATCATAATTATCTATCATTAATAACATAATCTTTCCTCTAATTTAATAGCTAAATTCAGTCGCTGCCTTCGCAACTGCCCTAAATATAGCCCGTCCTTTATTCATAGTTTCATCCCATTCTTTACTAGGAATCGAATCAGCTACAATTCCTGCGCCCACCTGAATGTATAAAACATCGTCCTTGATAACAGCAGTTCTAATCGCAATTGCCGTATCCATATTACCATGCCAAGTTAAATAGCCCACCGCCCCACCGTAAATACCGCGCTTAATTGGTTCCAATTCTTGAATAATTTCCATCGCCCGTATCTTAGGTGCGCCAGAAAGCGTGCCAGCGGGAAAGGTTGCTTTCAGTACATCCATTGCGTTAAGATTTGGTTTTAGCTGTCCAATTACATTAGAAACAATGTGCATAACGTGAGAATAGCGTTCTATAATCATTTTGTCAGTTAATTTAACCGAACCAGTTTTTGCAATCCGTCCTACATCATTACGTCCGAGGTCAATTAACATTAAATGCTCGGCTAATTCTTTTGGGTCAGCAAGTAACTCCTGTTCTAAAGCCATATCTTCTACTTCATTTTGACCCCGTGGACGTGTGCCAGCAATGGGTCGCACTGTAACTTCCTTCTCTTCCAAACGTACTAAAATTTCAGGCGAAGAACCAACAATATAAAAATCACCTAAGTCCAAATAGTATAAATAAGGCGATGGGTTAAGGGAACGCAATGCTCGATAAACATTTAAAGGTGGGATTTTACAAGCAATTTTAAGCCGTTGCGACAGCACCACTTGCATAATATCGCCTTCCATAATATATTCTTTGGCACGTGTTACTGCTTCTTTATAATGTTCACAATCAAACCCCGATTCAAAACTATCTTCGGTTACCTGCTCGTAATTAGTATGATGTTCGGTAATTAACGGGACTTTATTATTACGTAACATTTTAACTAATTTGTCTAAGCGGGTTTCGGCAAGTTCCAGCGCATTTTGTTGCACAGGGTTGGCATGCACAATTAAGTATAATTTGCCTTTAAAATTATCAAATACAACCACTTCATCTGAAACCATGAGTAAAATATCAGGAGTTGCCAAGGGATCATCCAGTTCAATTTTACCAAGATGTGGTTCAATATATTGCACTGTATCGTAGCCAAAATAACCAACTAAGCCACCAGTAAAAATAGGCAAATCAGGTAATTTAGGTACTCTAAATCTTTGTAAAAATAAATGAATCCAATCTAAAGGTTGTTGGGTTTCAACTTTCTCAATCAATTCTCCATTTTCAGACACCGATACTTGATTTCCAACTACACGAATTACCTGTTTTGCTGGCAAACCAATCATGGAATAACGTCCCCACTTTTCCCCACCCTGAACTGATTCCAATAAATAGGAATAGGCTCCTTTGGCTAGTTTTAAATAAGCACTTAATGGAGTATCTAAATCGGCTAATACTTCCCTTTGAATGGGAATGCGATTATAGCCTTGTGCAACTAATTGGTTAAATTTTTCAGGTAACATTATTATAATAATAGGTGTGAGTTTGAAATCTATTCGTGGAGGTTATGTATTAGTAATACAAGTTTCAATTAGTATGAATAACTTGTTTAAGCGTATCTGCTACCCATTGGTTAAGACTTTTACCAGCATGAATAGCAGCTTCGGCTATTTCACTGTGTAAGGATGAATCTACCTTAACAACAAATTTACCAGAAAAGGGCTTATTTGGTTCTCTTCCTGATTTCTTGCAACTTTCAAGGTAGAAATCAACAGCCTCATAAAAAGCATTTTTTAACTCAGTGGCTGATTCGCCATGAAAACCAACTGTATCTCTAATTCCAATAATGTTTCCAAACAGAATGTTATCATCTGAATCAAATTCAATTTTTGCGGTATAATTTTTGTAATTAAGTGTATTCATAGCATTATCCCAGCTCTGCTTAAAAAGTCTTTGGCATTTTGAACTTGATATCGTTTTGCCTCTTTTCCAGGATGCGGTCTATGAAAATCGCCTTTTTCATTATTAATGACAAAAGAAACTCGAGATCCGTTTCCCTCTATAATTTCGGCGTTTAAAGCCACAAATAATGCTTCGATCTTTCGCCATTCCATATTTCCTGGTATTGGATATGAAAAAATGGTTTCCAAGGTTTTTTTATGTTTATTATTCATACTTCTTCATTTACAACTATAAAAATTACTCGGTATTTTATATCAATAAGAAATGAAAAAACTTTCAAATGTTTGGGTTCGATAATTTCAAAATTTAGGGAAGAATGGTATATCTCCTGTTCAAAAAGTTTTTTTTGCTTTATAAAATATTTTTTCAAGTTGATGTTTTTTTAGATAATTATTTATCTCTTTTTTAAAAAGTTTTGTCTTTAGCCTTATATACTGAGAAAGTTTCAAATTCTGCTATTACTTCATTTAATGGTAAATCTTTATTGTATTTTTAATGTATATGATTTTTTTATAATATTCAATTACTTAGCATAGCTAAATTTTGGAACAATGACAGATCAGAACTATATATGTTTAATCTTAATATTAATTCTCTTTTGCGCAATATATTCCGCTAATAGTCTTCTATGGCACTGTTTTGCCGTTGGTTCGGAACACAAAAAAACAGAATCCCTAAAGATATTCCAATCTATTTTTTCAATTATATTTCTTTGGATAAGAATTTTACTATATTCAATTTCGTACTCTTGCCAAGAAATTAACTTATTTTTATATCCATTTAGTAAATTTTTTGATGGCGCAAAGTCAGGTCGATATAAATATTCAATATCATGAATTTTTAGAAAATATGGAAAGTGTTTTACATTAGTAAATCCAGCTAGCTGAGATTTATTATTTAGTCTAATATCAATCAAGCGAATAACCTCGTTAGATTTTAGAACTTTGAAAAATTCTTCTGCACTTTTTTGAGAAAAACCAATTGTATATAAATTCATGCCATTCTCTTTTTTGCTTCGATAGGATTGTATCCAACTAACCTATTAAGTTTTATATAAAGAATATTTTCATCAATATTATCAATGTTAAATAATGTGTTTTGCATAAAATGTAATTTTATAATTTTGCCAATATCCATTGATATTCTGTGATGTTTTTTATAATAAAGAAGCAACTTGTTTTCTAATAACTTATGCTCAAAAATATCTTTGCCGACTATATGATTAACTAGATATCCACGTTTATGTAAATAATTTGCAACCAATGAAAATCTATGGCATTCAATAGGATTTTTCTCAGAACACATTAATGCAATTTTATAATTTTTTTTTATTCCTGACTCAACTCTATCAATACCCTCTTGAAATCTTTTTGTAGTTACCACCTTTGAAAAATCAACTTTACCCTCTTCAAACAATAATTCTTTTTCTTCGTATCTTGCTCCTAAATTATTCCCCATTGGAATATAAATGATATTCTTTTTTTTAAGAAAAATTGATAGTTGTTCTTGGTTGAATTGTCCTACAAAACGGCTATAAGGAACACTGCGTACATCTACGATTGTATCTATTTGATAGCACTCTAAATACTCAATAAATCTTTCAATAGTATCCGTTGAATGTCCTATAGTAAATATTTGATTCATGCAGTTTCTCTCTTATATTATTTCTATTATGGATGCCAAAAATTTATAACAATAACCTTTATACGGTAATCCAACACTTACACACAGGTATATTTTTTCAATAGGCAGAGTAAAACAGCTATTTTCCTTTGATAAGTATTTTCTTTCAACCACTGGGTCAGTTACAGGAAAAATATATGTTATGCCATTATATTCAAATTTAGCACGAACTTTACGCTTTGTATTACTAAATTCTTTACCTTCTATTCGAACAATAATTTTCAAAGATTTGGGTCTAATAAAATATAAAGATTCATTATAATTACTGCACATCTCTTCAAATATTCTATCATTTGTCCCTTGATAGCTTGAAAATCCAGTACCCCATAAATTTTTAGGTGAATCTAATAAATCGTTTAAACTACCTTCAAAATTACCTGTTTTCACCCAGTAACAATGATCATCTATTAAATAATTTTCATTTTGGTGCATTATAGGTTTATGTTTTTTTTACTGGAATTTTGATAATATCAAGAAGTTTGGGCATTTGACCATTTTCATAACGCCGTTCTTCTTCTGAAATTTCTTCACTCTTGCGAATACTTACAGGTCGTATCCATTTATTTTCTTCAGCTATTTTTCCAACAATGCATCTGCCCGATGTTTTTCTAGAATTAGCAAGACATACGATTTTTATTGATTTCATATTTTTTAAAACATAACAAGTTTAATTTATTTAAAACAGCTTGCATTAAACCTCCACTCCTAATTAATAATACTTCAGACCGTTTTAAATTTAAAAAAAGGTAGTTATAAAAGCTTAATTTTACTAATTTCAATTAAATTTAGCATTTTATCTAAGTTACATTTAATTATGATGCCGCAAAATAAGGCTTTTATCATACTTGGATTTATACTCAAAAAAACGGTCCGAAGTATTGTATATCACGACTTCAAAATTGAGGATAACTCACTTAATGAATCAACCACTACATCAGGTTTAGCAGTACGAATATCAACTCCATGATTATAGCCATAACTCACACAGATAATATCAAATTCCGCCGCCCGTGCTGCTTTAACATCACTAATTGAATCACCTAACATTAGAGCATTATTTGGAGTAACATTGAAAGACTTAGCTGCATGAAGCAAAGGCATAGGATCAGGCTTTTTCTTAGCTAAGGTATCGCCACTAATTACTAATTGAAAATAGTCGTATAAATTAGTTAATTTTAACAATGGAATAGTAAACTGTTCTGCTTTATTAGTAATACAAACTAATTTATAATTTTGCGACTTTAACCAATCTAAACCTTCAATCACGCCTGGATAAGGTTTACTATGTTTACCATTGACTTCATCATAAAGCGAATTAAACTTAGGTAACGCAGTTTCAAACAAGCTTGCTTCTGGTTCTCCATCTAAGTTATCAATTAAAGCTCTTTTAACTAACCGATCAACACCATTTCCTACCCAATGGCGAACTTTATCTTCACCACGTTCTGGCATATCAAGCTGCTTCATCATAGCATCTGTTGCATAGGTCAAATCAGGTACGCTATCAATCAAAGTGCCGTCTAAATCAATTAAAATAAGCTCTGGCTTTAAATTCATGATAAATTATACCTTAGCTAGTTCAGAACGCATAGCGTCAATGGTTGCTTTATAATCAGCAGTATTGAAAATGGCTGAACCAGCGACAAACATATCTGCACCAGCTTCGGCAATTTCACGAATATTATCAATTTTAACACCGCCATCTACTTCTAAACGGATTTTACGCCCACTTTTATCAATAATTTTACGAGCTTCACGTAATTTATCCAACGTTGAAGGAATAAAGGATTGACCACCAAAGCCTGGATTAACCGACATCAATAATACCATATCAATTTTATCAATCACATAATTTAAGTAGTCTAAAGAGGTTGCTGGGTTGAAAACTAAACCTGATTTACAGCCGCCTTCACGAATTAATTGTAAAGAACGATCAATATGTTCGCTGGCTTCAGGATGAAAGGTAATATAGCTTGCACCAGCTTTGATAAAATCACCAATAATACGATCAACAGGTTTAACCATCAAATGAACATCAATCGGGGCGGTAATTCCATGTTTGCGTAGAGCTTCACAAATTAATGGACCAATTGTTAAATTAGGTACATAATGATTATCCATAACATCAAAATGAACCACATCGGCTCCATCAGCTAAGACATTAGAAACTTCTTCGCCTAATTTGGCAAAATCAGCTGATAAAATAGAAGGTGCAATAAAATAGTCAGGCATTTTTACTCCTTAAAATAGATATTTATAAAGTTGGTTGGATATCTGAAAAATATATTATAATATTAATTTAATTGTAAATCAATAAGTTATCTTTATTTTTTGGTAAATAATAATTTTGAATAACTCCATAATTATTATAAATTCGAGATACTTATTAAATATAATTGGCAATATTAATACGTTCCTAAAATTAATTATACTACATAATAGTATTTTTATTAATTAGATTTAGTTTAATTTAGTTTTTATCGTCTTGTTAATAGCATTCAATATTTTTTAGTTGCAATCATACTGGTGAAGAGAATTATTCTAATTATATAAATTTTTACTTATTTGCTAAAAAATAATTATTTTAACTATAGTAAAATAAGTACAAAATAATTATAAATAAAAAATTTGTTCAATTATCTTATTCTGCTATATTAACAAAAGTATTGTTGATTCAGCATCTAATTAATGATATTCTAAATATTATGTTTTCATTTTTTCTTTCTCGCCTAATTAGTGTTTTAGTTGTTATATTGGGTGTTATTACTGTAGTTTTTTTACTTATTCATCTTGTTCCAGGCGATCCAGTGCAGGCGATGCTAGGTGAAACCGCTACTCCTACTGATTTAGAAGCTTTGCGAGAAACTTTAGGCTTAAACCAACCATTAATGACCCAATGGTGGCTATATATCACTGGTTTATTACAAGGCGATTTAGGGCAATCATTATATTCTAAAGAACCAATTATTGATATATTAATGGCTCGTTTCCCAGCAACTTTAGAATTAGCTACTGCCGGATTATTCGTTGCTATTTTAATTGCCTTACCATTAGGAAGTATTGCCGCTTTGAGGAAAGACAGTATTTACGACAATAGTGCCATGATATTTTCTTTATTAGGCGTTTCAATTCCCAATTTTTGGTTAGGACCGATGTTAATCTTGCTATTTTCACTTATCTTGGGTTGGTTTCCAGTTAGTGGACAAGACGGTTTATTATCACTGGTTTTACCGGCGATTACTTTAGGAACGGCATTATCAGCCATTTTAGCTCGAATGGTGCGAGCAACTCTATTAGAAGTGTTGAATGAAGATTATATTCGTACCGCACGTGCCAAAGGTTTACGTGAATCAGCTATTGTAATTCATCATGCTTTACGTAACGCTTCTTTACCTATTATGACGGTACTTGGTTTACAACTCGGTACATTATTAGGCGGAGCGGTGATTACTGAAATTATTTTTGCTTGGCCTGGAATTGGACAATTAACCATTGAATCCATACAGCGGCGTGATTATCCAGTGGTACAAGCTTGTATTTTATTAATTAGTTTAAGCTACGTTTTAGTTAATACTTTCACTGACCTGGTTTATGGTTGGCTAGACCCACGAGTGCGTTATAGTGTTTAAATATCAAATTGTAATTCCTTCATTAATATTAATTGTTTGGCTATTATTGGCAATATTAGGTCCTTGGTTACCTTTAAACCCAAACTATATTACTTTAGTTGATATTTTGAAACCGCCTTCATTATTAGAATGGTTAGGATATGATGATTTAGGTCGTCCAGTATTAGATCGTTTAATTATGGGGGCTGGCACTTCATTTTTTGTGGCTTTTTGGGTTATTTCTTTATCATTGACAATAGGCACTTTAATCGGTACTATTAGTGGCTGGGCAGGTGGCTATATTGATTTAATTATAGTGCGGATTATGGATATTTTCCTCGCTTTTCCAGGAATTTTATTAGCCATCGCCCTATCTGGTATTCTTGGACCTGGAATTGAAAATGTAGTATTTGCTTTATCAATTGTAGGTTGGGTCGGATTTGCTCGACTTACTAGAGCGCAAACTCTTTCTATAAAAAATCGGGAACATGTTTTAGCAGCAATTGCTTTAGGAGCTTCAGTGCCACGCATTTTATATTATCATATTTTACCTTTATTAATGGCTCCATTATTAATCGAAGCTACCTTTGGAATAGCAGGTGTCGTAGTCGCAGAAGCAGGATTATCCTTTCTAGGTTTAGGCGTGCAACCACCGGCAGCTTCTTGGGGAAATATGATAAAAGATGGAACTGGATATATGTTAATTGCACCTCATTTAGTTTTATTTCCTGGATTAGCTTTATTTTTAGTAGTATTATCCGTCAATATGTTAGGAGATAAATTGCGGGATAGATTAGATGTAAAAAGTTGAGAATTATTGATTTTTCACAGCGTTATTGCATAACATAAAACAAAATTATATTTTTCCATGCTACCACAAACAATAGATTCACCTTTAAATTGGCAACAAATTGATACCGTTTTTTTAGATATGGACGGTACTTTGCTTGATTTACATTATGATAACCAATTTTGGCAACGATATGTGCCTCAATGTTACGCAGAAAAACATGATTTGTCTGTTGACGAAGCCACGAAGTTTTTACTAAAAAATTATAAGAATATATCAGGAACATTAAATTGGTATTGTGTTGATTATTGGACAGCAGAATTGGATATGGATATTGGCGAATTGAAAGCAAATTTAGCTCATCTTATTGCCATTCATCCTCATGTTCCTGAATTTTTGTTAGCTTTGCGCAATCACCATAAACGGGTAGTTTTATTGACTAACGCCCATTATAAAAGTATTTCTTTGAAAATGCGTAAGACCCAATTAACCAACCAATTTGACAAAATTATATGCGCCCATGATTTAGGCTTGCCAAAGGAAAATGAGGCTTTTTGGCAAAAATTACAGGGCGTTGAAACATTTAATATAAAACGTACTCTATTAATCGATGATTCACTTCCAGTATTACGTTCGGCTAAGAATTATGGAATTGCTAATTTATTGAGTATTTATCAACCAGATTCCCACTTACCGCCTAATAAAATAACTGAATTTAACGCCATTAATAATTTTTTAGAAATTATGCCTAAAAATTAAAATTTAACAATATTCAAAAATTAAGTTTATAATACAGCGCAAATTGTTAAAAATAATGCTGGTTTTTGCTCCATTCCAGCACTTCTTTTTTGATATTTCTTTTCACTTGATGACGTTGACTAGACTTTGCTTTAACATGGACTCCACCTTTTTTAAGCAAAGGACTAGCAGTAATCGGATTTCTAAATTTTTTTAACATTTCAATATCTCCTTAACCTTTAACGCAAACCACTTGCTTTAAAGTGTGAACTATTTCAACCAAATCGCTTTGATTTTTCATTACCTGGTCAATATCTTTATAAGCTCCAGGAATTTCATCAATAACGCCTTTATCTTTACGACATTCTACTCCTAAAGTTTGCTCTAACATATCATCAGTATTAAACTGTTTTTTAGCAGCACTGCGACTCATTTTACGTCCAGCACCATGCGAACAGGAACAAAATGATTCTGGATTACCTTTTCCACGCACAATATAAGACTTTACTCCCATACTGCCTGGAATAATTCCCAACTCATCTTTTCCCGCCCGAATCGCCCCTTTTCGAGTTAAATAAACCTGCTCTCCAAAGTGATTTTCAATGGCGACATAATTATGATGACAAGTAATAGTTTCCTTCGTTACTTCAAAATTTGGTAATGGCTTTCGTAACGCATCCAATATCAAACGCATCATTTCACGGCGATTAAACAGGGCATATTCCTGCGCCCAGTGAACCGCATCCATATAATCTACAAAATATTCAGCCCCTTCAGTAAAATAAGCTAAATCACGACTAGGCAACTGGATAGTATGTTTTTCCATATCTTTTTTAGCCAAACTAATGAAATAACGCCCGATAACATTACCGATTCCTCGACTGCCCGAATGTAGCATAATCCAAACATTTTGTGCTTCATCCAAACAAACTTCAATAAAGTGATTACCACCACCCAAAGTTCCTAATTGTTGCGTCCAAGTTCGGTGCGGTTTTTTCATCATTTTGATAATAGCAGTATGTTTAGTTAGAATTTTTTCTTCTAAAACCTTATTTAAAGCGATAATCGTTGAGTTTTTAGCATGAATAGATTTGTGCATATTAAAACCAACTGGAATCGCTTTCTCAATCGCCAAGCGAATAGATTTCAAGTTATCTGGCAGTTGATCCGCTTTAATGGATAAACGGGTCGCTGCCATACCACATCCAATATCAACTCCCACTGCTGAAGGAATAATTGCTCCTTTGGTTGGAATAACTGAACCAATGGTAGCTCCAATCCCTAAATGTACATCGGGCATCGCAGCAATGTGGCTATGAATAAAAGGCAATTGCGCAATATTAGTCAATTGATCAAGTGAACGCGAATCCACATCATCAGTATAGATTTTGACTGGCACTTTGCCCTTGTTTAAAAGCATTTTTATTGGCATTATAAAATTTATCCTTAAAATAGCAAAAAAAAAAGCCCAACTAACAGTTGTTAGCCAGGCTCATAAAAAACAATTATAATTTCCCTTAACTGAAAAACAACATTATGTTGCCGTCCAATTAGTATGGAAAGCAACTTATATATTAAGTCGTGTATTTTTATTCATTTTTAGATTGATATAAATAGTTAGTTAAGAAAAATTATGATTATTTTATTTAAATATGTAATTGTTATAATTAATAGCAAATTGCTAAAAGAATGTCAAGTAATTTCTAAAAAAAAATAGAATATTGGTAACTACTTACTCCTAATAGTGTTATAATATATATCATATTAAAAATATATTACCATATTTATAGAGCTCAGAGTAACATTTTTTATGGTTGCTTCTTATCATATTAATTTTATTCTAATTCCAATTATTTTGTTAGCTGAACTATTTTTGGAAATTCCTCTTTTAAAATACGACGCAATACTGATTCCGTTACTGGCTGTTCAGAATTTTTATTCAAATAATCCTTCAAAGCATTATTCATCATAGTTTGATACCCTGTCCCAGCTTTTTCAGATCGTAAACGGAATGCATCAAGAACTGAATCATCAATGTATATGGTTATTTTAGTTTTTCCTTTAGTTGGAAGAATGGAACCACGATTGCCTTTTGAAAAATCATATTCATCCTTCATAGCATTTTATCTCTCTATATGTTGCACAACGGGCTGAAATAAGACGTATTTCTTCACCACGAAGTGTATAAATAACAACTAGAATCTGAGCTGCATTCCCCATACCTATTCCAATAAACCTTGATTCTTCTTCAAAATAAGGTTCTTTCTCATGTATTGCTAAGTTATCATAAAAAATACCTTCAGCATCTGCAAAAGACACTTTGTGTTTTTTAAGGTTACTTTTAGCTTTTGTTGGATCAAATTGAAATCTCATACAATAAATATAGTAACTATCTACCAATTAAAGCTTTAAATGTGAATAAAGGGTTAAAATATTGAAATCTTTAACATGATTGATGCTACATTTTATATGTATTTCTTGTTAAATAGTTACGGTAATTTTAGTCTGTCAAGTAATTTCTAAAAAAAGCTAAAATATTGTAATTAATTTATTGCTAATATTATTATATGAGTTATTTATTTTAAAATAATTAATAATTAATAATTAATAATTAATATTTAAGTATTGATATTTTAAATTTCATTCATATTAAAACACCAAGTGTTTTTATCGACTTTTTTATAAACAGGAAGAAAATATGGAAATTGAAGTAAATGGTCAAATGGTTGAAACTGATGCGCAAGGTTATTTAGTTAATTTATCCGACTGGAGCGAAGATTTAGCAATTGTTTTAGCAAAAACCGATGAATTAGAATTATCTGATATACATTGGGAAGTTATTAATATGATACGCAATTATTATCAAGAAAACGGCACTGCTCCAGCTATGCGAGCTTTAGTTAAGCTGGCTAAAAGTACCTTGGGTAAAGAAAAGGGCGATAGTAAATATCTTTACTCCCTATTTCCTTATGGTCCTGGAAAACAGGCAGCACGTTATGGAGGTTTACCTAAACCAACTGGTTGTGTTTAAATATAAAGACTTTTTAGCGAAAAATTTGTAGGACTTACGCATTGATAAATTTAGTTATTTAAAATAAATCGTAATTATCTACCATATTAAACTTTAGTAGTCCTGAATAATATAGTGTTTTTTCATAAAAATCCGTTAAGTATCAAATTCTTAACAAATTTACCACTACTTTGTGCAGGACTACCTAAACTTTAAATGCGAAAGTTAAAATTTTAACACGA
>JAGLFE010000183.1 GCA_023144675.1 Thiomargarita sp.
AAATAATGAGAAAAGCTTATAAATTTGTATTAAAATTAGGTAACTATCTACCAATTAAACTTTAAATGCGAATTAAGAACACGATTGATCCGTTTCGTTCCTCAACAGCATCCTACATTTTTACCTAATTTATAACTATTTTTCTTTCAACAAAATCGGCTCAATGGTTGTGGACATTTTGCTGGCAATAGATTTAAGTGCATCTTCCAAACCTTCCATAATAGTGGGGTGATAAAATGGAGTTCGTAAAATATCTTGGATAGTCATTTTATGCTCAATCGCCATGGCTAAAAAATGTCCCACATATTCTCCATCAGGTATAAACATTTCCGAACCAAGTAATAAACCAGTTTTTGCCTCGGCATAAATACGCAATTGTCCATAAGGACGTGCCATAATTCGAGTACGTCCTTGCATAGCAAAATTTCGTTCTCCAATCAATATATCTTGCTTTTTTAATTCCTCAAAAGTTGCACCCACAATAGTAATTTGAGGGTCGGTAAAAGCAATACGTAATGGCACTCGCCGCTCAAAAGCACTTACTTCCTTTTTAGCTGCATTAGTACCAGCTATAATACCATCATCAGCCGCTTCGTGTAAAATCGCCCGAAATGCGTTCACATCTCCAGCCACAAAAATAGGTAAATTTGCTAATTGCATGGTATTTGGATTAACTAAACCTTTAAAACCTTGCGAAAAATCCAAATCATACACTTTTTCAATATCCAAATTATCGAAATTGGGCGAACGTCCCAAGGAAACCAAGACCTTATCCGCTTTAACCGATTGCCCATCACCAGTTTTAACTAACACTTGACCACTTGCATCTGCGGATAATTGGACTTTGGTTTCTAACCGCAATTCAAAATCCTTGGCTAAAACTTCAATTGCCGCTTGATTCACTATTGGATCAGTTAAACCAGCAATATTGGATAACATTTCGATGCCCACGACTTTTACCCCTAAACGTGCTAGGGCTTGTCCAATTTCACAGCCAATCGTTCCCAATCCAATAACTGCAAGACTATCAGGCAAAGTTTCTAATTCAAACAATTGATCGGTAGTAATTACTTTATCACCCAAAGATGACCATTCAGAAGGCATAACTGGGTGTGAACCAGTTGCAATTACGATTTTTTTCGCTTGAATTTGTTCTCCATTCACTTCCAAAATTTGGGGAGCAATAAATTTAGCTTGTCCAGCAATATTATATTCGGGATTAATTTTTTCAACTGATTGCATTACTCGCCCAACAAATCGATTACGTAAACTGCGGACATAATTCATTACTGCAGTGCGATCGAGATTTAATTGTTCGCTTCCTTGAATGCCAAAGTCCTTAAAATGGGATTTTTTAGCAAAGGTTTTAGCTACTTCAATTAATACTTTGGAGGGCATACAACCAACTCTCGCACAGGTTGTTCCATAAGCACCAGCATTAATCAATACCGCATTAGCTCCTGCTTGCCGAGCTTGACGAAATGCTCTTAAACCAGCACTTCCCGCACCAATTACTGCAACATCAACATTTTTAGACATTGATTACTCCTATTCAATAATTTGATTGATTATAACAATTACTTGATTCGGTGTTCCCAACATCACTGGACTCACTTGTCCAACTAAATCACCGCTTTGAGTAGTTGCTTTGCCACTACGAGATATTCTTGCCATGATGATTACTTCTTTAAAATTGGATAATTTCATAGTTGGTGTCATTGCCATGCTATCATCTAAAACTACCTGGGTTGGCAATTCACTAGCTGCTTTTTTCACAATAGCCAATGGCATCGCCGAACCTTGAACCGCTTTTGCATAAATAAATAAAGTGTCATCAGGATTAACGCGTTCTTTTAAATCAGCCGCTAATTCAACTCGCACTTCAATATGTTGCATTATTGTGGCATTTTTTGGCTCTGATTCAACAGGTTTTGACAAAATTTCTTCACCTAATTGGTTGCGAGCATTAGCGATATTCGTTCTTACCATTTTAAGTGTTTTTGCATCTCTATCTTCAGAAAGCTGTACTTTTAATTTTTCCCAATAATTAATTGCGGCTGGATAATCTTGTTTTTCAACCGATGCTAATCCCATTAACCATAATGATTGTTGATGATTTGGGTCTAAATTCAAGGCAATTTTAAGCAAAATAACTGGTTGTCCAGCAAATTTACCTAAATTGGTTAAAATAGTCGCTCTAGCTAAATCAGATAATATTTGTGGATCATTTTTTCCAACTAAATCAAGTAACTTATTATAGGCGGTTACTGCTTC
Source organism: Thiomargarita sp. (assembly GCA_023144675.1). Classification (GTDB taxonomy): domain Bacteria; phylum Pseudomonadota; class Gammaproteobacteria; order Beggiatoales; family Beggiatoaceae; genus JAGLFE01. The sequence goes on from JAGLFE010000183.1 coordinate 2,275, forward strand.
TGAATAACGTTCCATCACCATATAGGAACGTGCTAACATCATCCAACCTTCTGTATCATCGGGTTGATTTTTTAAACGGGCGGATAAGTTATCAACTAATTGACTAAAATCAGATTGGTTAGCAGCTTGATGATGTTCATTTGTATCTGTTATTGGTTTTGCAGTTTCCTGCGCAATTAAATTCCAGGCTCCCAATTCCCAATACATTCCAACTGTAAATAATGGAATAGCAATCATAACCAAAATACTTGCCCAACGCGCTCGAGTTTGGGTAATTGGTTTGGTTTCATTATCCAAATTTTGTGCTAAAGATTTATCCAATTCTTGTTGTGATTGAATTCGCTGTTCTGAGGTTAAATCTTCAGCTTCTAGTTCTGCTCGTTGTTCTTTATAAATAGCTATACTTAGGCTATCATGATCAACTAAACTTTCTTTTATTTCCCGTTTTAAAAAAGCAGGTATAACAAAAGCCAAAGCAATTATGATCATTATGGCAGTAATTATCGAAAAAGTAAGCATTATTTTTCACCTGTGAGTGCTTGTTTAAGTTTATCTTGTTCTTCTGGAGTTAAATCAGACGGAACGGCAGTTGTTTTAGTATGATAACGAATGAAGTAAATAAGTATTAATAACGCTAATAGTACTAATATAATTGGAGCTATCCATAAAACATAAGTTTTAGGCTCTAGCGGTGGGTCATAAAGTACAAAATCACCATAGCGTTCCACTAAAAAGTTAGTAATTTGTTGCTCGGTTTGCCCTTCTAAAACTTTATTACGTACCAAATCACGAATGTCCTGCGCTAATTCTGCATTAGAATCGGAAACTGCTTGGTTTTGGCAGACAACACAGCGATATATTTTGATTAGTTCTGAATAACGTTCTTCTTGTTCAGGTGTTTCAAATTCAATCGGATTTTTATCTACAGCATAAACTTGTGTAGAACATAATAGGAAAGTTAATAAAATTATTTTTTTCATTATAAAATAAATTAAAGAGGTTTATTGATTTGTTTTTTTAAGTTTAATAAAAATTATAACATAATAAGGTTTTTTAAGGATTTTAATTGTGAATGATTAATGATTTTCATATTTTTCATTTACAATTAACAATTTTTTGTATATAAACTATGTTATGATTTTTTATTAGTTATTTACAATAGGCTCAAAGTGTAAGTATTTCAACCATTATTCCAAAAAGAGACAATAATGATGAACAACGAATTAGTCTCAAAACTTGTTACTAATAATATATTAATTGTTGATGATGAACCAGTTAGTGTACGTTTTTTGTCAAAAATTTTAAAAGATCAAGGTTATATAGTACGTATTGCGCTTAATGGGCAAGTAGCATTAAATACTATAAAAATAAAATTACCAGATTTAATTTTGTTGGATATTAATATGCCTGACATTAATGGTTTTGAAGTTTGTCAACGTTTGAAGGCTTCGGAACTATATAAAAATATTCCAGTAATATTTCTTAGTGCTTCAAATAAAATAGATGATAAAGTCAAAGGATTGCAAGTGGGAGGGATTGACTATATTATTAAACCTTTTTTTCCAGAAGAAGTTTTAGCACGAGTACAAACTCATTTATCTATTAAAATAATGCAACAATGTTTAGCAACCCAAAATATTCAGTTGCAACAAGCTCATGAACAATTAGAAAAAAGAGTTCAAGAACGTACTAATAAACTCGAATTAACTAATATAGCTTTGCTGGAATCAGAACAACGCTATGCTGACCTATATGATAATGCTCCAGATATGTATGTTTCGGTGGATGCCAAAACCACAAAGGTTAAACAATGTAATCAGACCTTAGCTAAAAAATTGGGTTATAGCAAGCAATGGATTATTGGCAAACCTATATTTGAACTTTATCACCTAGATTGTATGAAGAAAGTTGAAGCTGCTTTTCAAACCTTTGTTGAAACGGGCGAAATATACAATGCTGAATTGCAGTTAAAATGTAAAGATGGGAGTAAAATAGATGTCAATTTGAATGTTACATCGGTGCGGGATGAACAGGGTGAAATTCTCTATAGTCGCTCCTGTTGGATTGATATTACTGAACGTAAGCAAGCAGAAAAAAATATCAGAGAACAGGCAAGGTTATTAGACTTAATTTTTGAAAATTCACTTGATAGTCTAGTTCTTCTTGATAAGGATTATAATTTCATTCGGGTAAGTAAAACTTATGCTAAAACAGATAACAGGGATGTATCTGAGTTTTCAGGATTTAATCATTTTGAATTCTATCCATCAGACTTCAAAGATGAAGCTGATCAAGCTAAAAAAGAGAAAAAAATCTATCAAAGATTTGCCCGCCCCTTTACATTTCCCGAACATCCAGAATGGGGTACAACTTATTGGGATTTAGCATTAGTCCCTATTTTAGATAAACAAGGTGAAATTGAATTATTCTTGTTTACTTTGAAGAATGTTACCGCTCTCAAAGAAGCTGAAATAGCCTTAAAAAAAGCCAAAAAAGAAGCTGATTTAGCTAATCAAGCTAAAAGTGAATTTCTTGCTAATATGAGTCATGAAATTCGCACTCCCATGAATTCGGTAATTGGTTTCAGCGATATACTTGCCGAGCAACTAACTGATAAAGAACAGAAAAGCTATCTTAACTCTATCCGAACAGCCGGCAGAACTTTATTAACTTTAATTAATGATATATTAGATTTATCTAAAATTGAGGCAGGTCAGCTAGAAATTCAATATAAAGCTATTAATCCACGATTTATTTTTAATGAATTACAACAAATTTTTAGTCTTAAAATAGCAGAAAAAAATCTTGAATTCATCATGGAAGTTGATGATAATCTGCCAGCTATTTTATTATTAGATGAAACTCGGTTGCGACAAATATTATTGAATTTAATTGGCAATGCGATTAAATTTACTGAGCATGGTTATATTAAATTATGCGTTCATCAAAATAGCCACGGGAATAAAATTGATTTAATAATAGTTGTAAAAGATAGCGGTATAGGTATTCCAATTGATCAACAAACGGTTATTTTTGAATATTTTAAACAACAAGATGGTCAAAGCACTCGTCAATATGAAGGAACAGGTTTAGGTTTAGCTATTACTAAACGCTTAGTGGAAATAATGAATGGGCAAATATCGGTTAATAGTACTCCTAATAAAGGTAGCCATTTTGAAATTATTTTGCGAGAAATTGAAATTGCTACAGATGTATTAGAAATACCACCAAAAAATTATTTTAATTTAGATAATATTGTTTTTAAAAAAGTATGTGTATTAGTAGTTGATAACCTTGAATCTAACCGTAATTTAATTATAGAATATTTATCAACAGTCAATTTGGAAATAATTGGTGCCGATAATGGTGAAAAAGCATTATTTTTTACTGAAGAATATCGTCCAGCTTTAATTCTAATGGATTTACGAATGCCAATTATGGATGGCTTTGAAGCAACTAAACGTTTAAAAAATAACCCAAATACTGCCAATATTCCAGTTATTGCCTTGACTGCTTCTGTTACTTCCGAGATTAAAATAAGTACTGAAAAATATCATTTTGATGGTTTTTTAGCCAAGCCAATCGATATTTATAAATTACTAACAATATTATCACTTCATCTTAAATATACTCAAAAAACAACTGATTCTATTAAAGTCGATAATACATTACATTTAGAAAATATCGTTGATTTAGCAATTTTACAGCAGGAGATTGAACAGGAAATTATTCCCTTATGGCAACAAGCCAATATAATTATAAAAATGGATATTATAATTGAATTAGCTGAAAAAATGATTTTATTAGGTAATAAACATAATATTTCATATTTTATTCATTATGGCGAACTATTACAAGAAAGTACTCAAATATTTGATATTCCTTATATTCAACAAGCACTTAAAGAATTACCAAATTTAATTAAACCATTAAACATTTCAATTGAAAACCGAGCAATAATAAGCACGTAAAATTAACAAAACTTTATTGAAATAATTGTCTTTCCCCTTTTGATATAAGAGTATGTGTTTCATATAATTGTTTATCATCCACTATTATATCGGGAACTAAACCATTTCCATTACAAAACTTATTATCGGGGTAAATAATTTTAAGATTAGTTAATTTTAAAGCAGAACCATCAGAGATTTCTATATAAGTTTGAGACAAACATTTTCCATAAGTTTCTTGCCCAATAAGCAAAGCTTTTTTATGATATTGTAAAGCTTTAGCAAATATTTCCGCCGAACTGGCAGTCCTTGGACTAACTAGCAATAGAATCTTTTCCTTAATTATTTGATTATTGGGAAGAGAATTAAAATTTCTTTTGTGTCCCTGATTATTAACGGTTGTTGCTAATAATTCGCCAGCCGGTAAAAATAAGGAAAGACAATCAAAGGTTTCATAAAGATCACCACCTGTTGTTTCACGCAAATCTAAAATAATTGCAGAACCATTGCCTTTAAAAAGTTGCAACGAAGATTTTAACTTAGAAAGTGTTTTTCTTGAAACAAACTTGTTGATGCGAATGTAGGGAATATAATTATCATCGCTTAGTTGATGAATTGAATTTAGATGATATTTTTTTCTTTTTAATGTAGTTTTACGAATGCTTTGTTTATCATCAAATAAACGATATGTTTCAAGTGTAATAAACGTATTTTCAAAACCTTTTATAAGTGTTTTAATTCTATTAATAGTCATTGATTCCACCGAAACACCGTTTACGGTATGTAATATATGCGGCGTTTTGATACCAGCTTTGAATGCAGGACTTTGGGCAAATGGAATAATTAAAATACTTTGTTTATCTTTTCTTATACTGGCACCAATTCCTACGTAAACTTTGCTTTTTTGTTCTTTAAAGAATTTATATTCTTCAACTGTTAAGTATTTTGAGTAAGGATCAAGAGATTGCAAATAAGCATTAATAGCTTTAGGGAAAGTAGCAAAAGATGCTTTTAATTTTGGTTTATCAAGATGTTTTTCACTAATTACTGCGGCAATTTCTTTCAACACGTTTATATTCATGGCTTTACGACCACATACTGTTTGAAATATTTTATCCGTTCCCGTTGTAATATCTATACTAGCAGAAAATACATTTGCTTTTAAAAATTCAATAATGTCATTGGGTCGATGCTTTCCTTGCCATGCGCTAAAATTAATTTCCGAATAACAATATTTTCGTTTTGGCGCACAAAACCAGTCCGTTTTTGAAACGCCTTTTTTAGCAGGATTATGCTTAAAAGCATATCTTTTTTTAATAATTATGCTTATTTTATCTCCAACTGATTTTTCTACTAATCCCTTATATAATAAAGCCCATTCACCATATTTTTCACATTTAGTTTCTGCAACCGCATAAACTTCCATGCCAATTTTAAAAAATTCTTTGGTTATTTCATTTTTTGGCAAATTGTGCTTAAATTTTTCTAACAACGCAAAATAAGTAGGTTCGTCTAATTTACCTGTTATCTTATTTGGTTTTAACATCATTTCATTTTGTTGAAAATCCACAATAGCTTGTTCTAAACTACCTTTAAAAAATGCTAATTCGGTCAATATTTTTTTAGCACTTTTAATCAAGATGTTTTTTTCAACGTACCCTTCTTTTGAAAGTTGCTCTTTATTCCCTTGTGGATTAAAAAGCGTTGACTCTTTAATTACTTTAGAAGGAGAACAATTTGGATATGTAGAAGGTTTAATATCAATACAAGAAGCTGTTATCACCGTAATTAACGGCAATAATAACAGTATTTTTTGATTTAGCATAGTCAACGAAAAATAAATTAAGTATTGATATTTTGCATAAGATGAGAAAATTTAAATTTTTTTTACTGAAAACTATGTTCGGAATCAGGAAATTTACCAGTTTTTACTTCTTTTACAAAAGTTTCAAGGGCTAAAGGAATAGAACCAGTTGCTGGCAAAAAATTTTTGGAAAAAGAAGGTGGTTTATGGGGCGTAATACCTAATATATCGTATAATACTAAAACTTGACCATCGCAATCAACTCCAGCTCCAATTCCAATCACTGGAATATCTAATAAAGCGGTAATTTTAGCAGCTAATTGATTGGGTACGCATTCCAAAATTAATAATGAAATACCTGCCTCTTGTAGATTTAATGCGCTATTTTGAATTATTTCCGCCGATTTTTGGTCTCGACCTTGTACTTGATAACCGCCAATTTTATGTACAAATTGTGGCATTAATCCCAAATGACCACAGACTGGAATTCCCCGTTCAGTTAGAGTTCTAATTGTATCAATTAGCCAATCTCCGCCTTCCAATTTAACCATTTGTGCTTGTCCTTCACGCATCAAGCGAGCGGCTGAATTTAACGCCATTTCTGGTGTAGCATAAGTCATAAAAGGCAAATCGGCAATCAATAAAGGTTTTTGGCAACCACGATGCACTAATTGACAATGGTATATTATATCATCAAGCGTAACAGCTAAAGTGCTATTATGCCCTTGAATAACCATACCTAAAGAATCTCCAACTAATACAATATCGACTCCAGCTTGCTCTAACAAATAAGCAAAACTAGCATCATAAGCGGTCAAACAAGTTATTTTTTGTCCCTGTTGCTTTAATTTTTGTAGTTGAGTTAATGTCATAATGTTAAAATTTTTTTAATTCCTTTAGAAGAGCAAACTTGGGTTAATTCAAAAATAGTTTTGCCATTGGGTAAAATTAAATTGGGATTGCATTCATATAGAGGAATTAATACAAATGATCTTAGATATAAACCCGGATGCGGTAAAATAAGTTGTGGATGTTGCATTAAATCATTATTATACAACAATATATCTAAATCTAAACTACGCGCTTCCCACTTCTCTTGAGTACGCACCCGCCCGTGTTGCAACTCAATTTTTTGCAGTTCATCAAGCAAATCAAGTGGATTTAATTTTGTTACTAACATAGCAACAGCATTAATATAATCAGGCTGATTTTGAGAACCTAAAGGTGCAGTTTGATATAAACTAGATTGTTGTTTTAAAATGCTATCGGATATAATTTGTAATGTTTGTAAAGCTCGTTTTATCTGTTCAATCGGCTGATTTAAATTACTGCCTAAACCAATATAAACAATATTAACTTTGAGCATTTTTATTTGGTTTGTAATGTTTTCGTTTTTTATTAGCTCCTATCTGTAATAATAACTTCTTAGCTGGTTCTTGATTGGTTTTAATAAAATCTGTCCACCATTGAGCATCATTTGCAATGTGATTTTCACCAGTTTTAGCTCGTAATAGTAAAAAATCATAACTAGCTCGAAAATGCGGATGAATGAGTAAATTTAGACTTTTTTTCTTATTTCTACGTTGTTTAGTTAAACGTTGTTGAAATAACCAAATATCTTGTATTAAAACTGAAATACGCCTTGGAACTGCAATCTTTTTTTGTTGTTTACTTAAAAGATAGCGAATTGACTCTAATAAAGCTTCTTGTTGATTATGAATTTTAACCGACTTATCTTTAAAATCAGATAAAAGTGGTTTCCATAATAAGGCAGCTAATAAAAATCCAGGAGCAACTGGTTTATTTTCTTGTTTACGTTGATCGGTATTATATAAGGCTTGCCTAATTAGTGTGAACGAATTTTCTTCATTTAAACATTCTTCTGTATAGGGAAATAGGTATTGAAATAAATCATATTGCCTCAATTTCTCAAACGATTGCAAAGCATGACCACTTAGAAATAACTTTAAAAATTCTTCAAATAAACGTGCTGGCGGTACATTATTAAGTAAATGAGCTAATTGAGGAATCGGTTCCGCAGTTAAGGAATCAATATTAAAATCTAATTTAGCGGCAAATC
>JAGLFE010000184.1 GCA_023144675.1 Thiomargarita sp.
AATGTTGAAGATTTAAATATGATGAAAGGCTAAACTTCATTATGGTAGAAGTCATTCCTTTAAAATACGGTCATGTTTTTAAACAGGTGTTTAGCCAACCCGAAGTATTTAATCAGTTTGCTAAAGATGTTTTAGGTATTGAGTTAAATATACAAAAAGTACATACTGAATATCAATATCCAGAACCAATTGGTTTTGTACGTAGTAAATATGACTTATTTGCAGAAGATACAGAACGACGCATTATTGTAGAAATTCAACATGTAAAAGAGGAAGATTTTTTTGACCGTTTTCTCTATTATCACTTAATTAGTTTAGTTGAGCAAGTAGATGGTTTTGATGAATATAGTTTTGATAAAACTGTTTATACTATTGTAATGATAACCAGTGTGCCGCGTGATGGAAGTATTAATTTTAGTTGTGCGATTAGTGATATAAACCCAGTTGATGAATGGGGAAATACTGTAAATGTTTATCCACATCGTTTGATATTTTTATCACCTCGTCAGGCTAATGAAAAAACACCACCTAACATACGAAAGTGGCTTGATTTGATTGCTGATTCCTTAGACGGTAGCATAGAAGAAAACCAATATAATGAATCTTTATTCCAACAAATAATTGAAAAAATTCGTAAGCGGACTATTGACCCCACGCTTTTAGCAGAAATCAAAGATGAAGCAGCTTGGGAAAAAGCAGCAGCACGTTTTGCTAGAGAAGGACGGGAAGAAGGATTAAAAGAAGGACAAGAAAAAGGAATCTTAGTCCAAAAAAGAGAAACAGTAATAGCTGCCCAAAAAATGGGCATGGAAATATCTGCTATTGCTACGCTTGCCGGATTAACAGAAATTGAAGTACAAAAATTATTACAATAATAACAAATATAAAAAATACTTCTAAATATATAGGTTTTATTATTAAAATGAGGATAAGATAATATTATGCAGGGTGTTTCTCTTACTATCGTATTAGCTCCATTGATCGGGGCAATTATTGCTGGTTTATTTCCAGTAGGTCGGCGTGTTGCCCATTCGGTAACAATCGGAGCAGTTGGTTTTACTTTTTTACTTTCTCTTTATGTATTTTACCAAATTGTTTTTGTTGGACAAGGAGCGTTTAACCAAACTTTATATACCTGGTTAATTGCAGG
>JAGLFE010000185.1 GCA_023144675.1 Thiomargarita sp.
AAAATAGCTTCTATATTAGTTTGTTGAGCAATATATTTATCTTGAGCAAAATCGCAAGGATAATTTAAAAATTGCTGTTTCCTAAATTGCATTGGATTTAAAAATAAACTAATTATTGTTATATCATTCTCAGATTTAGCTTTCCGCATTAATGTTTGATGACCTGAATGCAAACCTCCTAAAGTAGCTACGAATCCAATTGTCAATCCATTTTCTTTTTTTCCCGTGATAAAATCTTGTATTTCTTTTATATAATTAAATATTCTCATATAGTTATGAAATATAATCAAAGACAAAAATGTTGAATTTCTTCTAAATAAACCATAAAAAAATTCTTTTTACAATAGTTTTAGCAAAAAAATCGTATAATAATTTAAATAAGCAACTCGAAATAAAAGTTTCATATTTCTAAAAATTTGACTTTTAAATTACTTATTCTAAGCTTAAAATATTAAATTGCATACAACTATTAGAAATTGATTGCCTAAAAACATATTAATTTTTGATGATTAACTTAAATAGATTACTATGTTAATTAGATTTACAGCGGAAAACTTTTTATCCTTTAATGAATTAGTCGATTTTAATATGATTGCTTCTAACGAAATGGAGCATTTACATCATATTACTAAAGGAGAACATCCGAAAGATATTAATTTATTAAAAACTTCAATTATTTACGGTGCAAACGCTTCTGGAAAATCGAATTTGATTAAAGCCATGTCTTTTGCACGTAATTTTATTGTTAATGGCGTGCCTAAAAATAGAAATATTAACGTTAAACCATTTAAACTGGATTCAAATTGTGCAAATAAACCCTCTCGTTTTGAATTTGAATTTAGTCATCATGATAAACAATATGCCTATGGTTTTTCCATTGATAATAACCAAATACATGAAGAATGGCTATTTGAAATTGGACATCAATTAGAAACACATATTTTTGAAAGAGTTGGTAGCACCATTAGTTTTAACTTTGAACATACTATTTTTGCCAATGCTTCTGATAGCGAAAAACAAGAAATCTCTTATGAAGCACGCGGTACTAGAAATAATTTACTGTTTATTAGCAATTGCCAAGAACGAAATATTCATTGGTTACAGTTTGTCTATAAATGGTTCGCTGAAACTTTAGTTATTGTTTTTACTACTTCTAAGCATCAAGCTTTAACTTCTTTAGCTAAATTAAATATAGAATTTTTTAATAGTATTATAGAATTTTTTGATTTTGGAATTAGTAAAATTCAAATACAAGAAATTGATTTTGAACATACTAATGATATTCCCACTGCCATGAAAGAGGATATTCGGGCTGGATTTCCTTATGGGCAAGATATAGCTCAATTTATATCAGTTGCTTCCAGTAATTACGTTATTGAAGAAAATAATAATCATACTGGTTTAAAAGTATCAAAATTAACTACAATTCGCAAGGATGAGAATGGTAATGAGGTTAGTTTTGAAATATCAGAAGAATCTGAAGGGACACAACGTTTATTAGATTTTATTCCAATGTTGATTGGTTTGTCAAAAGATAAAGTTTTTGTGATTGATGAAATTGAACGAAGTCTGCATCCAGTTTTAATAAAAACTCTATTTGATGTCATGCTTAATCATGATTTATTTAAAAATGCTCGTAGTCAATTAATTGCTTCGACCCATGAAGTTACTTTATTAGACATCAAAAAATTATTTAGAAAAGATGAAATTTGGTTTATTGAAAAAAATCAATCTGGAGAATCAATTGTTTATTCATTAGCAAATGCTGATATTGAACATTTAAATGTTAAAGATGGCTATTTAGCGGGAAAATTTGGAGCTATTCCTTTCGTAAAAAATATCAGCGATTTAGGATGGACAACGTGATTAAACTGATAATGATTTATTAGCAATATTTATATGTTCTGAAATCCAATGCTATTAAATTAAGGCAATAAAAAATAGTGGAGTTTAAATTTTTAGTTGATTTATAAAATTAAAAAATTTTAATTCCAAAAAACAAATTATGCAAATTTATTTTGCTAAACACTAAAAAATTATCACAATGAAAGAGATACAGACTTTGGAGAAAACTAAATTAAAAATTAGTATTTTCCAACAATTAATACTTTATAGCTCTTTACTTGGTATTTTTATTTTCTTAATTAGTGCATCAATACAATTATTTTTTGCCAATGAAATTAATTATTTACATAGTATATTTATTAATGCTATTAGTCTAATTATATTGACAATCTCTATATTAGTTATTACTTATTTTATTATATTTCGCCATCTACAAAAAATAACTGAACATACTAATAATTTTAATCTTGAACAACCAGCAACTAATTTATCGAAACTTAATTATACAAATGAATTAGGAAAAATCACAGATTTTATTGATTCTCTTCAAACTGCCTATGAAAATATAAAAAAACGTGAACTTTATATCCAACATTTATTTGATAATAGCTTAATTGGTTTAAGTTTATGGCAAATTGATGGCACTTTAATTAAAATAAATTTAGCTTATGCAAGAATTATTGGGCGTTCTGTAGATGAAACTTTATCCTTCAACTACTGGAAAGATATTGTTGTAGAAGAAAATTTAGCTGAAGAACAAAAACAGATAGGAATATTACAAGTTGGAGAACAATATGGTCCAGTGGAAAAAGAATACTGCCATAAAGACGGTTATTATGTTCCAGTTAAAATATCTGCAACTATTATTCAAGAAGATAATCAAAAATATATTTGGTCTTATGTTGAAAATATTAGTGAACAAAAATGGGTAATTACTGAATTAAAACAGGCTAATCAAAAAGCGGAAGAAATTAATTTAGCCAAAAGTCAATTTCTTGCCAATATGAGCCATGAACTACGCACTCCAATGAATACCATTGTCGGATATGCCGAGATGTTGGAAGAAGAAGTTAAAGAATGCGATGAAAATAATTTATTACGCGATATAAAAAATATTCATACTGCCGCTAAACATTTATTATCGCTAATTGATGGCATTTTAGACATTTCTAAGATTGAAGCTGGGAAAATGCAGTTATATTCTGAACATTTTGATTTAAAAGAAATGATTCAAAATACAATTACTACAATTCAACCAATGATAGAAAACAAAGCCAATGCGCTACGTATTTTATGGGGTGAAGAACTAGGTGATGTTTATACTGATTTAACTAAAGTTAGGCAAATAATTTTTAATTTACTTAATAATGCCTCTAAATTTACAGAACAAGGAATTATTACATTAGAAGTAATTCGAGAACGAAAAAAAAATGACGATTGGATTATTCTAAAAGTAAGTGATGAAGGAGTAAATATAGCCTATGAGCAAAAAGCAGATTTATTTCAAGTATTTACTCAAGCGGATTCCATAAGTAGTCGTAAGTATGGAGCAACTGGTTTAAGTTTAGCCATTACTAAACATTTTACCAAAATGCTGGGTGGAACTATAAATATTGAAAATGAATTCGGTAAAAATTGCCATTTTATAGTGCGGTTACCAGCTTATATTTCTTTAACCGATCAAGATTTAGCCACAGAAAAAAAATCCTTGCGTATTCCTGATTTACCTGCCGAAAGTGGTGTTTTGCTTGTTATTGATGATGATAAAACTATTCGCGAATTATTAAGCATTTATTTAAGTAAAGTAGGTTATAAAGTAGTAGAAGCAGCAAATGGTCAGGAAGGTTTGAAATTAGCGAAAAAACTACACCCAAATGCTATTACCTTAGATGTTATGATGCCTGGTATGGACGGTTGGCAAGTCTTGTCGAAGTTAAAAGCTGATCCAGATTTAGCTCATATTCCAGTCATTATGCTCACCATGACTGAAGATCAAAATATAGGTTATTCTCTAGGTGCAACTGAATATCTAACTAAACCTATCGCTCGCACTGAACTTATTCAAGTATTACGTAAATATCGTTCTAACAAATCTGTTTGCAGCATAATGATTGTTGAAGATGATCCTATGACCCAAGAGATGATGGTGAGAATGTTACACAAAGTAGGTTGGAAGATAATTGAAGCAGAAAACGGTAAAGTTGCACTACAATATTTAGATACTATAAAACCCGATTTAATTTTATTAGATTTAATGATGCCGGAAATGGATGGTTTTGAATTTGTGGTTAGATTACGGCAACATAAAACTTGTTCCAAGATTCCAGTGGTGGTACTTACTGCTAAAGATATTACGGTTGAAGATCGTTTATGGCTTAATAGTCGTGTCGATACTGTTTATCAAAAAGGTTCATATAATCGTGATGAATTACTTGCAGAATTACGTCAATTGTTAGCCAATGCTGTTGCAAATAATTCAAATTAGTTGCTTCTTTTTTATGAGATAAAAGTTCCTATAAAGTATTGATAAAATAAATCTTCAGATTCTAGCAGGATGTCAAACATAATTTTGGCATCTTGTTTGGTAAAGTAATTTTTTGAAATGTGGGCAACGATTGCATTTTTCTCGGAAGCTACTTAATTTGGCTCGGCATTTTTTATTTTTAGGATTGTTTCTTCCAAAAGCAACTGTTCTATATATTCTACAAAAGTTTGTATTTAAGCAATAAAATTGCTCACTCCATGTAACTACCTTGAATGAGCAATTATAAAGACTTTAAATACTTTGACTCAATATTTCCTTTCTTCGTTCTTCTAAGCGGGTTAATATTAGCTGAATGTGCATTTGGAAGTCGTAAAATTCTCCCATATAAGATAAAGGCACTTTGATTTGCTCAATAATTTCTTTTTGCAACGCCTTAATTTGCTTCGTATCTTCTTCAATTTCATTCAAGCTAGAAGTATTGTTAATTTTTACATCAAGTTCACGTAATATACCATACATCCGAAAAATTTTAAAGCGAATTCTCCACCGATAAATAGGCAAAGCTCCTTTTAACAAAGGAATAATGATGGCAATTAATGGAATTAGCATAATCTTCAAACGATCTAAAGTGCTGGCAACCCAAAATGGAAATATTTTCTGTAAAAAATTTGGTCCGTTCTTTAAAAAATATTCGGCTTCTTCATTAACGGGAAATTCAGAAAATTTGGTAGATGGAAATTCTTTTGGTTTTTCAAGTAATCCACCAATTTTACCTAGTATAATTAGTTTTGTTAATAACAAATGTGCTATATCAGGATGCAGGTCATTACGAGCAATTAAACTAGCGGTAGTGGCTAATAATATTTTATCTTCATGAGGAATATTATTTTCCAAATCAATCATTCCTTCGCCAATTTTCACACTGGTCAAAAAGGAATAACGTTGCTCATAAGCGGTATGTCGTCTGAAATGTAACAAATCAATATCTACATGATTAAGTAATTTAGTAATTATTGAAGCGGTTGGTGAAGTTACAAAAAAAGCGGCATCAATTTCTCCAGCCATTAATTTTTCTGCGGCATTTTTACTAGAAATATCTAAAAAGGTGCTGTTATCTACATTAACTTTATTATCTCGTAACAAAGGTAAAACTAAAGCACGAGTTCCACTGCCTTTTTCTCCAATTGCAAGCCGTTTACCACGTAAATCAAATAAGTAATTTGGTGATATTTCTTTGCGATGAAATACCCATAATGGTTCGTAAAATAAGCTGGCTAATGACTGTAAACCTTCTCCAAATTCTGCAGTTTTTACGCCACCTTGAACTAATCCTATCGAAACATTACCCGCTTTTAGTTGTTCTAATACCTCCATTGAACCAGCCGTAGGCACAATATCTAAACTAATTTTTTCTTCAGCAAGTAGTTTTTGGTATTTTAGGGCAAATTGGTGATAACCTCCACCTTCTCGACCAGTTGCAATATTTATTTCTTTAGAAGGCGGGGGTTCAACAAATTGATAAGCAAAAACTAAGCTTAATAGGATTAGGATGATAGCAGGAATCCAAATTTTACAAGAATCACATTTCATTAAAATATATTCTCCTCAAATTACTAATTTCTAGTATAAAAATTTTCAAAAAAAATATTATAACATTTTATTAAACATAAAAAATTGGAAACTGCTATTATTAATATGTAAAAATATGTAAACTTTCTAAACAAATTAGTGGCAAACTTGGTAGGTAGCTGGGTAGGGTGTGCAACACGCTTTATCGTTGCCCACCAAAATAGTACAAATAAATAGTATGTTAATTCAATAGAACTGCAAGGTAGATTATTTATGTCTGAACAAGCTAAGATTGAATCTAAAATGGAATGGTCAAGAACAATCTTTGCCACTTTCACAGGTGTTTCATTTTTACTTGAGATAGAGGAGCCATTATCTAGTACTGCTAGTTTTATAGCGTTTTGTTGTTTTATGGTAGGCACTATATCCAACGCTGCCTTATTTATGATAAATATGCAGAAAGTTCATATTAGAAAAACAGTAAACAATAATTTTAATATGTTCTCCATTGGTAAAAAGTATGTGTTTAGCCTTTATATTCTTATGTTTTCTAGTACTTTGGTAGGAATAGGTATTTTTGCTTGGTTGATAAGTATGATAGGTATTTTATGGGCTATTGTTCTTACAGTAATTTTGTTATTATTGTCCACTCTTCACATGTTTATATATGAAAAACTAGATACTATAGAAAATGCTGATAAATAGTTGGATGTATTACTTAACCAAATTACCTTAAAAAATATATCCAAGTAGGGTGGGTAAATCATTTTGCCCACCAAAATAAAATAGCATACTAACTCACAAATTAATTATTTACCACTACTTTGTTTAGGAATACCAATATTTGATAACAATCTTTTTAGAAAATTATATAATTTATAATTTCACTTTTTACGACACAATTTGAAGAAACAATAGGAAAAACTCTTTTCTTGATACTCTTTATTCCTAATTTCAAGTTGGTAAAGTAATTGTGTGAGTGCGAAACT
>JAGLFE010000186.1 GCA_023144675.1 Thiomargarita sp.
AGAAATTAAAGTTGAGCATCGCGTATGTTATATGTTAATTAAAGGATACTAATATTCATCTACTTCAACGTTTTTATTCTTGGTTAGGTTTTTTTGACTTTCATTAAATACAAAAAAGGCTTTGATGCCCTGTATAACTATGTGGTTTTTAATATGTAAAACAGTCCGAATTATTCTTAAAAATTACTACATTATTTAGAACTACCTTTTTTTATAATTTTTATTAGAAATAAATTTTTCAATCTTGTTAATAACATCAGATAGAAAATCCATTGTTTCATTTTTAAAATTTGCTAAGTCACCGACTGAAAAATCTTTACCTATTTCATAAAAGGTTTGTTCACCATGAGCAAGACGATTACGTTTATTTTTTATAGTTACTAAATTTCGACCATTAGATGGAATCTCAAAACCGTATTTAGTGGCAAGTTCCCTTATTTTTTGTGCATCAAGATTACCAGAAAAATCTAATTTATCTTTAGAGAGAAGAATAGTCTCTTTTGTTAAAATTGATTCGGTAATATCTAATATACTATCACGTAAAGTATCCTGTTTAAAATTTCCCTCTTTAAGATTATCGGTACTCTGTTCAACCCAAATTTTCTTCAAACTTTCAGAAAGTTGTTCAAAACTTATCCCATTATCTTCAATTGCATAATAAATCTCTAAAATCGAATGCCTAACGGTTGCTTCAATAACATTATAAAGTAATAGAAAACCATTAGCTATGAGTATTTTCCGAAGTTGATCAGGTATTTTTTCTTCAACCAAATTATCATCTTTTTTATACTTCAAGCGCGTATTTTCGTGATCGCCCAAAATGACAAGAAAAGAGAAGTAATTTTCAACTTCATCTTTTCTTTTATCAAAATCAAGTTTGGTCTTATTCATAGTGTAGGCTGTCTTTTTTTATTCTATTAAGTAGGCAATCTCTTACAAATTCAACTCGATTTTTTAATCTATTCGGATTATTGCTGGCATCCGATGTTGTTTTGGCAATAAATTCTTTTGAATTAAGCCAATTCACATCTTGAATTGTTAAATCTGGATTTTCCCTCAATGCCAAATGAACGCCAATAGCAATGGCTTCAAACCTGACTCTTGGTGCACTGTTGGAATTTTCTTGCTTCCTAAAACCGATTGGAAAATTGTTTTTGATAAAGTCCACCATATTGTTAAAAACATCCAAATAATATTTTCTATCAAAATTAGTTTCATTCATATCGTCAAGATATGAGTTAAGGAAGGCTGCAACGTCGTGTTTGAATTCTTGATATTGGTCAATATAAGCGAAGAATCTTAAAATCAATTCTTCATATTCGCCTCTTTTTATTTTATTATCAGAAACTGGACAAATAGTTTGAAATTCAGAATGGTCTTTTAATTCAAGGACTAAATTATAAAAAGCACCAGAATATGAACCTTTCCTAATTTCACTATCGGTTAATTTTTCACTGCTCGTGTTGATTCTATCAAATATATCTTGTCTAATTGAGATATCGACATGACTAACTACAATGATTCTGAAGTCTCTATTTTTAATATAATTTTGCAGACTTCGTGGTAAATCTTCAAACTTAGTCTTTTCAATATGAGTCAACTTTTTAAGTTTCCTAAGCTTTAATTTATTCTCATAAAAGGCTAATAAGGTACGAATTCTTTGTGAACCATCAATTATTTCTAGTCTATTATCTTTATCCTCAGAAACAAGAAATGGAGTTAATGGTACACCTAACAGTACAGATTCAATAAATCTTGACTGTTTATCAGGTTGCCAAACGAACTCTCTTTGATAATTAGGCACATATAATGTTGATGACGGATCATCTAAATCGCCAAATTTTGAACAAATTACTTCAAATGGATAATCCATAGTCCTATAATCATAAGAACTGGAGTTCTCATTTACCTGTTTTTCAATAAGTTCTTGTTCATTTGGCGAAAATTTATTTTTTATCATAATTATTTTCCTTTACGTGCTTAATAACACTTTTACCTATTATTTCTCCAAGTTTAGGAGGAACTGCATTACCAATATACTTAGATAGTTTTCCAAAACTTAAATCTTCAGGGCTTTTGACAAATTTGTAATTAATAGGAAAACTTTGCAGTAAAGCGGCTTCTCTTAATGAAATAGCTCTATCTTGTTCAGGATGTCCAAAACGACCATTGCCAAATCCTGTACAAAAAGTTGTCATTGTTGGTGAAGGTTCGTCCCATTTCATTCTGCCATAAATGCTAACATAAGATTTTCCCTTATCTTTTTTATGGCAATCTAATTTTAAAGTATCATCCCAATCTCTTTTCCAACTACCACCAGGAATAGACTGCCTTATTCTTTGTAAATTTTTATCTGACAATTTTGATGCTCTATGAATAAAATCATTTTTAGAAGTTTCACCTGATTTTATTTTATCTAAATGACCAATTACATCTTGTACAGTTAAATAATTTTCTTTTATGTGTGTGGGTGGAAGTAAAGAAATATCTCCAAACTTGGATGCTAATAAAACTAAACGTTTTCTTTTTTGTGGAATTCCATAATCAGGTGCATAAACTATTTTATGCCATATATAATAACCATTATTTTTAAGATTATTAACAAAGTCTTGAAACACAGGAGCTTTTTTAAAATTTAAAAGTTGTGGAACATTTTCCATAGAAACAATATCAGGTTTAACTTCATTAATTAACCTTGAAAACTCATAGATTAATTGCCAGCGATTATCCTTTTGTTTATCACCCTTAAAGGTATATGAAGAAAAAGGTTGACATGGCGCACAACCTACAAGAACTTTTATAGTGTTTTTTGGGTATAATTTCACTATATCACTTGCTTGTACTTGCAAAATGTCTTTACAAATAAATTTCGCATTACAATTAGTTTCAAACGGATATTGACATGATTTATCAATATCGAAACCAGCTTGTATTTTTAAACCAGCTTTGTAAAACCCATAAGAAAGTCCCCCAATTCCACAAAAAAGATCAACTACAGATATGTTCATTTTTTGTAACTACCTACCATAAAAAAGAATATACAAAAAAAATAAAAAATGTTAAACTAAAAAAATGGTAACTACCTACGTAGGTGATGCCAACTTTTATATACTATTTGTAAAACGGCATGATTATTAGATGTTTTTTTTGATAAATTTTTTATACAAAAATACAGTTTAATTTAAAGGTTTATCAGCAAAATTTTTTAACTTGTTCCTAAAAATAAATCATTTATAATCAGTATGTTATAAACTATGGCTTCTATCTTTTTTATAAATATAAAAAGTTGGCATGGACTACGTAGGTAGCTACGTTATAATAATATTTTTTTGCTCTTTTATCAAGGGAGGTGAGAAATTACAATAATTAACTCCTATTTTATGATGTAAAATACAAATTAACCCGATGAAAAAATTTTAACACTAGATTGTAACTGCTATAATTCATATGACTACTGGTTTTTTTCAACGCTTAAAATTTGGCGGGAAGGGAACTACTGTTATTTTAATAGCAATTGATATGTGCTGAATTAATTTATTCATCATCCATTTGCTGTTGATAAATTTGTATAGCTGGTTCTATTAATTCAAACCCATTTTTAATTCTTTGTCCCATTTTGCCGTTAATAGAAGCAATCCATTTCTCATAATCTTTATCTGCTGCTAATAATCGAACCCAGGTTTTAGGGCGCACTTTTATTCGGACAATATTCCCTTCTACATTAAGATAAAGTTGTTTCCATCCGTTTTTAACAGTTTCTACCCAATTTGGTAATTGCTCAATTTTTATATTTATTTCCAACTTGCCTTTTGTTCTTGGTATTTTAATAATTGGCGTACTTTTTGGTTCAGTACTCAAATGTTTGGATAATAATGCTGATTCATTTCCATTAGAAATTATTGGTTTAAATTTTTGTCGTCTTTTTAACGGAAAATTTGGTTTTATGTCCTCTAATTTAACTTCAGGCAAATCATTTTTGTTTCCTAAACTAACTATTAATCCAAAGTTTTTATTTTCATCAATTTGAACTACAGATTTCTTTTTAATTCCCAATGTCAGAGTTGGGCGTTTGCCTAAAATAGCTTGTTCAAAATCGGCTTGTAATGATTTCTTTTTGGTCTTAAATCGTGTTTTTACCATTGACTAATCCTCTTTAAAATTAACTATTTACTGGGAAAGCTTCAAAAGTCATAGTTTCTAAATCTCCAAATATATAAGTAGCCGTTGCACCAATTCCGCCAACAGAACCAGGATTACAAAGTATAGTTTGTTCACCTTTTATGTTAGTTATTTTGTCAATAGAAACCCGATGACTATGTCCACAACAAACTAGATCGTAATCGCCAGTTATTGCCATTGCTTGTGCATAATGAGGATAATGGACTAAAAAGATACGTTTTTTTGCTAAAGTAAATGTTGCATCTTGTCCATAATAATAAATTGTATTATTAGTATTTGAAAGCCGTGATAAGTTATATAAATCGCCAGTATTGTTACCATGAATAGCATGTACAGGTAATTGATAAGCTTTTAATTGGTTTAAAGTACTAGGAGCAACAATATCTCCACAGTGTAAAATAGCTTCTGCGCCTTGTTGTTTAGCTTTGGCAGCTGCATTACGTAATAGAGGAATATTGTCGTGACTATCCGATAAGATACAAATTTTCATTTTAAATTGCTAATTAGTTGTTGAGACGTATGGTCGTGCGTCTTTACGCATCAGCGTAGAACGGTTTTTTTGCGTAACTTCAGTTATAATAATATATTCTGTTTTTTCCTATTCTAAAGCTCTGTTTAGAAATGCTTTGTTTTGGTTTTGAATAAGATTTAACGAATAATGTGAACAAAGAGTCAAAATAAATACAATTAAATCAATAAGTTAAAATTGTACAAAAATAATTTAAATTTTTAATTTGCAATAAATTCAACATATTACATTTTTAACTCTTTATTGGCATGAATATTTATTATTATTATAAATTTTCAATTTCTGTTTGAGTTAATCCAGTGTATTTAATTATTTTTTCAATTGATTCACCAGCTTGTTTCATAAGCTTGGCAATTTCTATTTGTTTATTTTGTTCTCCTTCAACTTTTCCTTCAACTTTTCCATCAGAAAATGCTGTATCTATTGAATTTTTCAGATCACGATAAACTTTTAAACTTGTTTCATATTCGTGATATTCTTTATCAGAATAATTAGCTATTTTAGCTTGTTCAAACAGATGTTTAAAGACTTTATCTTGAAAATTGGTTGGACGACTATTAAAATTCGATAAATTTTTCAACACAAATAGCCATTTATCAAAATGCGTTTCTAATTCGGCTTCATTTTTAGTGAATTTAGGCATTTCTAAATAAATATAAGTCAGCTTATCATAAAATATTTTTTGCGTTTGTTTGTTAAATAATTGCACCACATGATGAAATACTTCTTTATCCTCTTTATCTTCATCAAAGATAAAATCTAATATCCCAATAGTGTAAATTGATTTAAGTTTAAAATTCCATTGATTACCTTTTTGAGCTTGTTCCTGAATTGGAAATGTAGAATAGTAAATACTACGGTCTTTAAAATAATTTTGCTTGGCTTTTTGCATTTCCACAATGAACTTTTCGCCCTTCTCATTTTCACAGTAAATATCAAAAATAGCTTTTCTATCTTCTATTGCCCGACCAAGATGTTCATTAGATAAATAGGTTAAATTTACAATTTTACCTTCTTCTTTGCTTAATAGTTCATTTAGAAAATCTATTAAAATATCCTTATTTAACTCAGTTCCAAATAATTTCTTAAAGCCGAAGTCAGTAAATGGGTTGATATATTTATCTTTTATTCTCATTTTTTTTGCGTAACTTCAATCATTAATATATTTTTTCCTTAGCGTAACTTCAGATAGTAAATTTAATTTATATTTTTAGCTTTCACCTTAAAGTATTGAGCAGAATATTCTTTAGCTCTTTTTATACGGCTTGATGAAGCAGGATGAGTTGATAAAAATTCGCCATCCTCAGATTTATTAGAATTACCATCTTTATCTAATTCTATCATTTTTTCAAATATATTGGCAAAATAAATAGGATCAATTCCAAGTTGCACCATTTGTTTGAAAGCATATTCATCGGCTTCACTTTCACTGCCTCGAGAATAATGACTTTTTATTAAAAATGTCGGTAATGCAATCACCATTTCTTCCATTACAGTTGCATCACCTAAAATCATTGTCAATGCAATTGTTATAACGGAACCTTGAATTATTTGCTGTAAACCATGACGATGCACCACATGACCGATTTCGTGTAATAATATTGAATCTATTTCCTGTTGATTGTCCGCCAGTTCAACCAGCTTATCGGTGATAATAATTGCACCTGATGGCAAAGCAAATGCGTTAGGCGTATCTTCTAATTGACGAAAATATAGTTGATAAGGAAATTTTTCGGTTTGAACAGATAATAAAGTTTTTTCAAAACGATTTCGTATATATTTTTGACGTTCTACAGTTATTTCACTGGGTTTTAATATATATTTATCCATAAATTCTAAACTACTTTCTGACAATTCTTCACTTACACTAATCGGTATTGCATAAGCAAGTTGTTCACTTACCCAAGGCAAACCCCAACGAACGCCAGCAAAAGTAGTTAAAACAGTTAAAACTAGGGCAGTTATAATCCATTGCCAACGAGTTTCTAAAATATACAGAAAATGGGAAGAATTATCTTTATGATTTAACTTTTTTAATAAACTATCAATTTCATTATTAAACGAAGTTTCAAAAATAGATTGATTTTCTAAGGTAATTTTACGAGGAATATTTCCCACGCGGTCGCTAACAGAGATATTGGCAATTACGCCTTGCAAATCATCATTACCTTCTATTTTCAAGTGGTAATCTATGCCATCTGCTGAATATAATTCGGCATCATAACGAGCTGAACTATTGGCAGGATACCAATAACCTGTTATTTGCATTTATATACCTAAATCTAAATCGGTATCAAAGACTTCACCTAATTCTTCACCTACAGCAGATTGTGCTTGTTGCTGTTGATTTACATATTGGGCTATATCACCTGTCGCACTGGTCGATTCAATTTTATATTTTTTTAGATTAATAATAGCCCAAGGATAAGCTAAACCTAATGAAAATACAATAAGTAAAATATTAAGGATATAAATACCAAGCAATTTACCAACTTTTATGTTGGAATTAAATTGTAAAGTATCATCCAATTTAGTGTTATTAAAAACGTAATTTTTGATATTTGCTTGCAGGAAAGCTTTGCTCCAAAAACCTAAAATAACAAGAATGAAATAAAACATCATTACCACTTTAAATAATAACATTCCAACATCATCTTCAGCACCGCCATGAGACATTATCATCATAATTTTTTCTGCTTCACCAGTCAACCATAGAATAAGAGTTATTGCAAGAATGATGATTACAAAGAAAGCAATATTTAAAAGACCTAAAATCAGGTATATCATATAATACCTACTCGCTGCTAATTCAACAGAAAACTTGCCTTGCCCAAATTGTCGGTTATTAATACCATAACTTGCCATGAGTTTTTGAACATAAGGGAAAATTAAACCCATTGCCATTATACTAACACCGAAAATGATAACCATTGTACTTTCTGTACCCAAAAGGAAGTAAACAATTCCAGCGATTATTGCTCCAATAATAATGGGCAAAAATGGAATTAGTAACAATATTATATAAGTTTCTTTTAACGAACCGTAAAAACCAAAGCGTATATTTCGATAACTCACCATACGGGAATTAAATTGTAACGACCGCCAAATTATCCAAGGAGCTAATAGTATAAGTATAATGATAAATATACCGCCAGTTGTAGGAAAAAATTGAGTTATAGATACATATATCATTAAAACACCAAATGCAATAAGTCGCCCTCTTAAAATCATTGCAGGTGTTGCATGGTATTCAAATGCCGAATCATTTAACTTGGTATTACCGTAAAAATAGCGATTACTACGAACTTTAGCCCACGCTGAATAAATTCCCAGTGTTAAGATGGTTAAAATTATATTCACAATCCATATTTTAAAATATTCGCTACCCGTTCCTGTAAACTTAAAAGGTAGTGTTTGAGATGTTGGGTCAGTCATTTTTTTCTTAAATTTTCCTAATTTGTAATTATTTATTTCTTGATTTTATCGTAATTGCTCACTTCCTACAATTTTCATTGTTTTATAGGGATAGGTAAGCGATTACATTTTATCTTTAATATTCTAATAAATCAAGAAATAAGTTTAGAGTTAAATTGTTATTTTTGTGATTTAATTATAAATGAAATAAACATAATAAGTCAAGTCATGCGAAGGAAAAAATCAATATAAAGATATCAAGTAACATTCTTCAAAATCTGTAGTTCATCAAAAGTAGTTTTGATAGCTTTAAGATATAACTTAGATATAAAAGCAAAATGGTTGAGATTATTAGATATTTTCAAACATTCCATCTTGAAAACAGCTACAATAGAAGCAAAAATTTTACCTAACTAATTAATTTAACTTGCAATAAAGTTATTTTTATGTTACAAATTTATAAGAATTTCACTATACTAAC
>JAGLFE010000187.1 GCA_023144675.1 Thiomargarita sp.
AATTCGAGGGTAGTGAGCAATTACCAATTTAACTAACCCAAACCTATTTTCCTTCTTATTTCGTAACTATCTACCAAGAAATACATATAAAATTTAGTGCTGAGGAACGAAGCGCATCAATCATGTTAAAATTTTCGCATTTAAAGCTTTAATTGGTAGATAGTTACCTTATTTCTTTATAAGATTACAAATATTCTCATGCTTGAATTTACATTGAAAAAAACTATTCAAACCAATAAATTTAATTATAAATCATAATTCAAAATATCACTTGCTCTACGGCATATTTCCTGTCCATAATCCGTCCAGAGACCTTGTCCCCAATAGCGATAGCAACTTGTTTGAGAAGACATTAAGTGAAACAATGCGTTGCGATAACGATGGTCATTAGTTGGAATTTGGCTTTTAATTGCCTTTTCATTAAATAAAGAACTTACTCTCTCCATTGGAACTAACAAATTATCATAACCGTTGACCCAAGAAATATCGTTAGTCCAACTCCCGCCATCAACATGAAATTGGTCATCTTCTTTTTTCAATGTTTCAATCAATTGTTTCATTTTTTCAGGTCCATCCCCTGGATTAAATCGATCCCAAATCCGTTTTTGCATGGCAGGTTGAATAACTGGGAAATCCTGTTCTTTAATCCCCATAGCTTCTAAATGTTCCAAATATTCAGTTGCATTCATCAATGGCGTATCAGAACCAGAACAATCATTGGAAACTTCAAAAAATTTATGTGGGAATTCATTCATCATCACTCCACCATTTTCGCCATCAGCAATTTGGGTAACAATTGGTGGAATATCTCTACCAGCTAATTCCCAACGTTGCAAACCTCTAGCTTCATAAAATGGTTGCATTTGAGCCACTAATTTAGTATCACTGCCTTGAGTTTTGATAATCGCAGTAATACTAACAGTTTCTCCAGAAGAATTACGGCAAACTAAACGATGGGGAATATGCGGACGTTCCAAACCCCAACCATTATCGGGTCGTTCAACTGTGTGTTCTTGAACTAAAACCCATTTATAACCGCAATCTTTCAAAGTTTTGACAAATTCATAAGCAACATCTGGCTGATTAGGCAAAGCCATTTCGGAAGGAGAAAATCCTCGTACTCGTGTCAACGCTTCCAAACCAAAAATTCCTGCAAAATGATGTTGCCAAGCTAGTACGTGCAATTTATAATCTTGTACTGGTGTAGAAGGTGCAACTGCATGTCCCCATGGACAGCCTAACCATTCAACAGTATGGCGATAACGATGGTCAACGGTTATAGTTTTTAAATGGTCTAGCACATCATGCAATTCCATTTGACGTAAACCATGTAATAATGTACCTGAATATTCCAACATTATGCGTGGTTGTTTACCTTCATTAACCAATTGTGGGATAAACTCGCCAATACGCTTATAACACCAATGAAAAACTGGCGCATTATGGTTATCTCCAATATATTGATTGTCCCACATATATTTAAGATTGCTAATAATTTCTGCGGTATTTAAGTCGCCACCACCGGCTGGAATTAACGGTTGGTGCATGTGTAGGGCAATGGCACAGGCACTGCGTATATTGGCAAAATCAATCGGACTATCATTTAAAAAAACTGGGCGTGATTGACTTTCTTGCATCGCCTTTATAATAACTTTTTCAGATCCAGATACGTTAGGCACTCCATCAATATATTCAGACAAATCACCTTCCCAATCAGGAAAATTTGGTAGTTGCACTGGTTTGGATTTAGGTTTGGGAGGGGGCGAAGATACTTTATTTTTTGCAGTTGCAATTTGCGGTTTTGATGTTTTATTATCCATTTTAAGATTGGGCATAGATTTGTTGGAATCTGTTGTATTATCAGTTTTATTGGTGTTTTTACTCATATAAATGCTCCTTTAATTTCAAGTTAAAAAATCGAAGTTGTATGAATGAAAAGCTTAAATAAGTATCGGTTTTATTTATTTAATACGTAAATAATAAATTTATTAGGTCTTGAATAGCTATAAATAAAAGAGTACAAAGTTATTACATATAAATAATATATTTGTTTATATTATAATTTATTATTAAGTCCCAAACAACCACGCAACTCGGCATTTTCTGCCTTTAGTTATTTTATTAATTACTTTTAATGATTCTAAGTCGTTTAGTTCTTTCATTTTTTGTAACTATCTACCAATTAAACTTTAAATGCGAATTAAGAACACGATTGATGCGTTTCGTTCCTCAACAGCATCCTACATTTTTACTTAATT
>JAGLFE010000188.1 GCA_023144675.1 Thiomargarita sp.
AACCTGTTAGGTCTTTGATACCTGACAGGTTTTTTGAGACCATCACTACTTTGTTCAGGACTACCAGAAATACGTATAAAAATTGTAGAATGCTACTGAGAAACGAAGCGTATCAACATATTAAAGCTTAATACTACCTTTTTAAGATGTATTCATTAATTTATTTTCAATAGCTTCATTAACAAAATCATTTAAATTAATCATTTGAGATTTAGATATTGCTACAATTTTTTCATGTAGTTTGGGGTCAATTTGGATATTAAATTCCCCTGAAAATTTTTTATAAGGTTCAACACCATCTTCTTTACACATATCCATAAAAACTTTAAGAGAAATTTCTCCTTCTTTTTTTAGTGTTTTAATATTATCAACATAAAAATCAACACTTCCATTAAGCCCGATGAATTCTCCTCGAAGCATATCAATATCTGGATCATACTGAATAAAGGCTTTTACACCATTAATTTCAATTAAGTTCATCATGGTTTTATTCCATTAGTTTTTAGCCAGTCTCGAATACTAGCTATAGCACCTTTATCTGTATTTGGAGACGGATGAGGTCTATGAAATACTCTGCGGTCTCCAAATAACTTGACACCAATGCGCGAACCTTCACGTTCTGATATTTCAGCACCTAATTCAACAAATAGAGCTTCAATTTCAGACCATTTTATATTCGCACTAACTGGATGAATAAATAGCTTTTGCAATATTATCTGATTTTTTTTTCATAAATCAATAAAACCTTGATTCCATTAAATCTTATTTAATTCGCAAGTATTATTTCTTTCATTGCTAAGTTAGAACGAAATATTAAAGATTGGGGGTGTAGTCCGATTTTAGAACTATCATTTTTTTAACATTGCAAAACTATTTCTGACAATAATAACAAAGCTTTATTTTTTGACCAATTCCAAGCAATCCAAGTTTCTGATTGATGTTCTAAAATAATATGAAATTTAAGCTGTTGCCGCAATATACATTGTTGTTGCAACGGTAAATTAGGTAATTTTTTCAAAATAGTTGGAATAGCATCTGCACTTAAAGAAGTAATATATTGGCTTTCA
The DNA here is from genome assembly GCA_023144675.1 of Thiomargarita sp. Taxonomy (GTDB): domain Bacteria; phylum Pseudomonadota; class Gammaproteobacteria; order Beggiatoales; family Beggiatoaceae; genus JAGLFE01. Next base: position 1,068 of record JAGLFE010000188.1, read on the forward strand.
AATTTTTCCCCAACTTCAAAACGAGCTAAATTTACTTCCGCAATGCGTTCATCTGGATTAACAGCATGGAGTAAACCAATAAATATCATGCCAGTTATGATAGCTCCAAAGGCAAATCTTAATCGTTGTCCTCGTAATACAGTTAGGCAAAACCAAATTAGACAAATGATTAACCATAACATGAAAACGCTGGTATAAAAACGCAATTCGGTTAATCCATAAGCTTGGGTATATAAATACATCCGATAAGCCGCTGAAGATTCAATAATAAAAGTCATTATAATCATTAAACCCGCAAAAATTAAATACAAATTCTTTTCAAATAAAGTTGTTGGTCTGTAAACAGAATGGGTAATTAAAAGCAAGGTAATTACTAAAACAGCAACGGTAACTAATTGGAAAAAACCTCGCCGAGCATATTCAGCATAGCTAGGACCATCTAAAGTATGAACTAAAGCTTCACCACCAAAAAAATAGGTAAATTGCACCAAAATAAAGCTTAAAAATAAAATATTTAACATTCCTAATATAATAGCGGTTTCAATACTACCTATTTTAGTAGTTGGAACTGTAGAATACCATTTAACGGTTAAACCACGTTGCAATGCACTGCCTCGCAAAATAGCGGCACTAATCCAACTGCAAATAGTGAAAATAATAATATAACGGATTGCTGTTTGCGCATCCCAACCCCAATCTAAAAAGTCATGGATTGCCTTTTCAAAACGGGCATCTGAACTAGCTAATAATAAACCAAATATAATTAATAATGGTATTGTCATCAACAAGCCTCTAAATATAGCTTTTCCAGCATTTCCCCAACGTTGTTGCACTTCATCCCATTTTATATCCTCAGTTGCCAAGCAATAATAGCTATCAAATCCATATTTACCCACCACTACGCTATCACGCATCACTTCTAACACACTTAACCGCCGTAATTTTTTGCGCGTTCCTGAGCTAAAGGCTAAAGTAATAGTTGCTAATAAACCTAATAAACTTAACCCATTTAATACTAATGAAGCGCGCCATACAAAAGTGATAGCAAAAAATAATCCGCTGGCAATTAAAAAATATTCAACGTAATTTAAGGGTTTTTCCATTAAAAATCGCAATAATAACACACTGCTGACTAATGATAGGACAAAAATCGTTATATTAAGTCCCCAAACTTTGCCATTAAATAATAAAGTGCCTAATAAGCCAAATATTATGCAGATGCTTAAAGCAATTAAAGCATAAGATTGTTGATTTTCTTTATCTAGTTCAGTTTTTTCCATATTATTACCTTTTTTATTTAAAATAAAAATTTAGTTTTATAATAATCTTTTTGAATATTATTGTCAACGTTTACGTGCTTATTATCTTTTAAGTAATTGCTCACTCCCCCCAACCTA
>JAGLFE010000189.1 GCA_023144675.1 Thiomargarita sp.
CAGTGTTTGAGGTGCTTAAAAATCTGAATAGGGTGTCTTTAACCACTAATGGTTTTTTAAGTCAATTAGAACCGCAAACTATCAATCAATTATTTAATAATATCAGTCATTTATCTCAAATGGCGGAAAATTTATTCTCGGAAAAAAATCAGTTAGCGATTAGCCACATTTTAGAGAATTTTGAAACTATTAGTTATACTTTAGCCTCGCAATCGGATGATTTAACTAAAGGTATTTCATATTTGGTGCAATCGGCGAATAGTTTAAATGAATTAACCATAAAAGTAGCTAGTTTGGTGGCGCAAATGGAACAAAATTTAGCCGCAATTGAAACCACTTCGCATACTTTTAACCAAACCGCTGTTTCTATCAATGACGTAGTTGCTTCGATTGATAATACCAATACTATAATTGCTAAAACGGCAACTGAGGTTGGTATTGCGGTTAAAGAAACTCGCAAAGATATGGATTATTTTACCCGCCAAGCCCTGCCAGAAGTAACCAATGCCTTACAAGAAATGCACTTGTTATTGAGTCATCTACGTAATTTTGCGCAAAAATTGAAACAAAAGCCAAATATTTTATTGTTTGGAAAATCAGATGTTCCGAAAGGACCAGGAGAATAAAATTGCCTTATAAATATCTATTATTCGCTTTATTTGTACTCAATAATTATGTTTTAGCTGATTCAACCAAGCAAAACTTTTTGCTAGATATTCCCATTCCTATCATGCAACCAGCTAATTTAAATGGTAAAACTTTGTACATTTCAACACCTAAAGCGGTTGCTGGTTTTGATACGGCTAATCAACTTTATATACGTAATAAAAATGTATTAGAATATTATAGCAAAAGCCAATGGGTAGATACGCCTGCACAAATGTTGTTGCCTTTTTTAGTTTTGTATATGGAAGCCAGCGGGCAATTTAAAACCATATTATCTGCTATAACAGTTCCTATTATTACCGATTTACGTTTAGATATTGAAATTATACGTTTATATCAAGATTTTTTAACTGAACCTAGCCAATTAGTATTGATATTAAGAGTACAATTACTAGACATGGAACAACGTGAAGTTATCGCAAC
>JAGLFE010000019.1 GCA_023144675.1 Thiomargarita sp.
ATTCCTGATTAAACTTGATTGATTTTGCTTTGTTCATAATCGTTTTGAAAATTGTAGTATCTTTTTCATAATGCGAATATTTACTATTGCTATTTATGAATGTCCGATTGAACCTCTTGTTAAATTTCTCTTTACTTCATTTCCTGCCAAATCTAAAAGCATACGTAAAGCATGATTTACGGCTTCGGAATTTTTGAAAACTTCCGCAATATTTGGTTCTAAAAGAACAACATTAGTTCCCTGCTGATATGCCTGATAATGTTTGCCACGCACGCCATTTGAAAAATCATATTTCGGTCGCATTTCTTCATCTTTAGTTATATTGATCATAATAATTTTGCTCTTGCCTTGTAGTTTTTCTAGCACTGATAATTCGGATTCGGTTCTGTTGCCTCTCAGTGTAGAAAACCACAAGAAGATTGCCTGCATTTGATCGACCAATACTAATAAATCTATATTATATTTTCTAAAATCGCTCAATCCATAACTTTTAAATACTCTTGAATATTATGACAACCAATTTTTAAATTCGTAACGAGATGCAAATGCCATAAAAGGGATGACAATTATAATAAATATTTTTCAGCGCAAACGGTGATAACTTGCAATACCATTCTATATTTAGATTCATCGGTTTTAAAAGCAGTATATTCAATTAATTCTTCCAATAATTTATGCAACAACTTGAATATGTAGATTCAAAGACTTCATTACACGTTGAACTATATCCCATTGTGGTTTAGATTCACCTGATAATACTTTATAAAGTATTTTTTGATTAATACCTGTTTCTTTGGCTATATATTCAATACCTTTCATTTTTACAACATCTCCTAATGCAATTATAAATGTAGCTGGATCATCATCATTGTACGCATCATTCAAATAGTAGTTAATGTCTTTTTTTGATTTTAATAAATCAGCTGGATTATATTCTTGTAGTTTTATACCCACCTTTTATTTATCTCTTAGTTGTTTTAACATCGTTTTGGCTCGTTTAATATCTGCTTGTTGTGTTGATTTATTTCCACCACACAGCAGTAAAATTAATTGCTTTCCACGTTTAGTGAAGTAAATACGATACCCTTTTCCAATAAAAATACGCATTTCACTAATGTTATTTACAACTTGGGAAACATCACCCAAATTACCAGCTCGAACTCGAACAATACGTGAGGCAATTGCTCTAGCTGCTTGTCGATCATTTAATTTATTAGCCCCATTTGGAAAAAACATCAGTTGTAATAACGTCGTATTTCATAATAACAATTGTAACCTAACTAATATTTAATTGTTAATAAACCAATAGACAGTTTTTACAACTTATTGTCATTACAAGACTTTTTATTGTTTAAACAAAATTCAAAAACTACTTAAATTTCAATTACTTATAATTTTAAGTAAACTCAAATTTTAAAAACTGTCCGAACTATTGTAAACAAGAGTTAGTACCTTTTTACGAAAACAACTGTGATTGAAGCAGTAAATTTTCCAAATAAGTGGTATCAGGTAAAAGGATTGATTTATATTCTTTATATTCAGTAGTAAATACTAAACCTTTTCGATTTTCCGCCCTGAACTGTGTTAAATCATCCTCTTTAATAGTTAAGGAATGGGGAACTTGAACTGATTTGAACGCATAAAAAGGCATTTTTTGGGTTGATTCTAAACCATATAATACAATCGTATGCTGTTTTAGCCCAGTTGCTGGGAGCAAAGGTAACAATAAAGCTTCTTCTATAGATAATAAAGGTACACGTTGTTCACGCCAATCAATCATGCCTAATAGCCACTTTGGTTGTTCTTTAAAAAGAGGCGTAACTTCATTAATTGGGAAAATTTCAGCGATAATCGTACTAGGCAATAATAACGATCCCACTTGAGTAGGAATTAAAACACAACGTATAGTAGCTTGAACTTCTGACATTTAAATTTTCTATTTTATTATTTATTAATTAATAATTTAAGTGGCGGTTCTATTTTCACTTAATAAGGCATGAATATTCTCAAGCAATTCATTTTCATTAAACGGTTTACCTAAATAACGGTCAATACCTATTTTTGTAGCTTTATTACGGTGTTTATTACCAGTACGTGAAGTAATCATAATAATTGGTAAATGTTTCAAATCATCACGATTACGGATTTGAGTTGCTAATTCATAACCATCCATACGTGGCATTTCCACATCCAATAACATTAAATCAGGAATCTGTTCTTGTAATTTGGTAATAGCATCTAAACCATCTTTGGCGGTCAAAACTTCCATCCCTTGACGCTTTAAGAAACGTGCTGTTACTTTACGTACCGTAATTGAATCATCCACAATCATAATAGTATTAATTTTTTGTTTTTCTGCTTCAGCAACAAGTGGACGTGTTATTCTATTTACAGTAGTCGTATCAATCCGAGTTAGAGCTGGCATATCCAAAATCAATACTACTCGACCATCACCTAAAATAGTTGCTCCTGCTAACCAACGAATTACACCTATTTGCGGACCTACAGATTTAACAACAATTTCTTTATTACCTTTAATAACATCAACTGTTAATGCAATATAACGATCAGCAACATGAATTAATAAAGCTGGTATTAATTGCTTTGAATCATCGGAAATTGATGGTTTACCCATACCTAATAATTCACCTAAATAACTAATTTGATATTGTTCACCCATATATTTATAATAATGCTCTTGGCTATCTTTAGTCAAATAATCAGGCGTAATACGCATAACCGCATTAACATGATTTATAGGAATAGCCATAGTTTCCTCACCTACTTGTACTAATAATGCTTGAGTAATGGTTAAAGACAAGGGCAAACGAATCTCAAATACAGTACCTTCATTCTGTTTAGAATCAATACGTAAACTACCACTCAATTGCTTTATTTCGCTATATACAACATCCATGCCCACGCCACGACCAGAAGTTGTTGTAAGTTTATCAGCGGTACTAAATCCATGTTCCAAAATAAATTGCATTAATTCGCGATCATTAATAGTTATATCTGGTTTTATCAATCCTCTTTCTTCAGCTTTCTTACGAATTTTAGATAAATTTAAACCCGCTCCATCATCTCGTAATCTGATAACTAACTCAGCTCCTTCCCTCGCCAAACTAACAATAATTGTAGCAACACTTGATTTTCCATTTTTTTGACGAGTATTTGCATCTTCAATACCATGGTCAATTGCATTCCTTAACATGTGTTCTAATGGCGCAATAATACGATTTAAAACTGTTCTTTCAAACTCAATTTCTTCTCCATTAACAATAAAATCAACTTGTTTATGCAATTCTCTGGCAGTTAATCTAGCTATACGCTGTAATCTAGGAGATATGCGAGCAAAAGGTACCATCCGCGTCCGAATAATACCTTCTTGTAACTCAGCTCCAATACGTGATTGCTGAATTAATAAAGAATCACTTTGTCGAGTTAAATTTTTAATCGAATCCTGAATATTAGTTAAATCGCTAACACTTTCCATTAAGCTACGTGATAACTGTTGCATAACAGAAAAGCGATCAAGTTCTAATAAATCAAATTCTTCATCACCAGTAGTTTCTACCTCTTCAACTGTTTTAAAATGGGAGATAATCTGAGCTTCAGTTTCAATTTCTAACCTGCGTAATTGATCCCGTAAACGGATAACAGTTTGCTCCATTTCAGCCAAATTTATTTTAATATTACCTTGCTGTTGCTCCATGTGGGAGCGAGAAATGGATAATTCCCCCGCTAAATTAGTCAACTTATCAATTAAAGAGGCGCGCACCCGAATACGATCTTCGGAATTATCAACTAATTCTTCTTTATTAGTAGTTTCAGGGGTTGGTGATGTTTCTGGTTTTGTCTGTTTTTTAGGAGCTTCTGGTTTTGGTTTACTAACTTGTCGTGAATCACTATCATTCAAAGTAGAATTAATCTGATTAATTAAATCCTCTGGCATATCTAAAGGCACACCAGAACGTACTGCTGCCAGCATTGCCGCTAATTCATCTACACTTTCTTGAATAATTTCTTGAATTTTAGGAGTTGATTTTTCTACTCCTTCAACAATTTTAGTCAATACTGATTCTAAATGATGGCTCAATTCACCCATCGGAGCCACTCCTACCATACGAGCTCCACCTTTTAAAGTATGCAATTCTCGTTGCAATTCCTTCATAAGTTGCAGGTTTTCAGGAGCAGCGTTCCAACGTTCCAATAAAGATTGAGTATTTTCTAAAATCTCCTCCGCTTCCTCGAAAAATAAGGACATAAACTCATCAGTTTGGAGATCAGACTCTTCGGTATATGAATTATCTGGTTCTTCCTCAATTGATATGGTTGTTTCTAGCGGAAGTGTTGTGGTTAAAGATTTTATCTCTGTTTGGATTTGTTCAATAATTGTTTGATGCTGAATTGGGTCAGCAGTTTGACCATTTATTAGATTTTCAATAGCAATAATTGCTTGATTAAACAGAGTTTGGATGTCGGTAGTAATAACAACTTGTTGTTCTAATAATAGATTAGTGTAATTTTCTAAGGGAGAGGCTAGTTCTGAAACTACTGTAAGTTCTACACTATGCGATATTCCATTTAAGGTATGAAATGCTCGTATAGTTTCTGGTTGTATATACTTAGGCGTATCTATATTGGCAAATTGTTGCTTTAATGCAGTTATATATTGTGAAGCTTCAGCATAAAATATTTTCCATAATTGTTGCGAATTATCATCTTTATTTTGTTTATCTGAATTGGCTGGTAATTCAGCTTCTGTATCATCAATTTCTAAATCTAATTCGGGTAGTAAATTCAAATCATCTAAGTCATCAGTCTCAAAAGAACCCAAATCATCTAAATTACCTAAGTCATCCAAATCACCTAAATCGTCAGTGCCAAAAGTATCATTTTCAAGTAGATCGCTTAAATCATCGGTATCTAAAATCTCAGATTCAAAGTCTAAATCGTCAAATTCAAGATTTTCATTATCCAATTCTATTACTGAATCTTCAATTACATCATTTGAATCTTCAATTATATCATCTTGTTCATTTAATGCTTCAATTGCTTCTTGAGGTGTTTCTTGGGGTAAGTTATTACTTTCTTCAACCTGATTAGTTGTAATTTTTTGATTAGACTGAGTTTTTGGTTTATCACCAGCATCAAAGTTATCTAAAGTTTTATGCTTGGCAATATAATCAGCTTTTGATATTAAAACCACGATCTCATATTCAGGAGCTTGAACTTGCTGATATTGTTCTACCAACGGTATTATAGTAGCGATGGCTTGTTCAATGAGCGTCAGTATTTCTTCGTTAACAGTTAAAGTTTTGTTGATTATTTCATTCAACATACTTTCAAATCGCCAACCTAATTCTCCAATAGCAACTGCTCCAACCAGTCGCCCACTGCCTTTCATGGTATGAAAACAACGGCGTATAGTAATTAAAGCTTCTCCTTCTGAAATTGGGTTTTCTTTCCATTCAGTAAAGCTTGTTATAATTTCAGCACGCACTTCTTCCATCTCTTCGATAAAGATTTCAGTGATTTCTTCATCTATTTCGGTGTTGGGTGTTGGTTCTGGAATTTCGAGCAAGTCCATATTTTTATCTTAATAAGCAGAGATACAAAATAAAGTCTAAAACTAATTAGATATTGTTTTGGCACATTTAATTAAAATATAAAGCCAAAAGTGGTAATAATACAACTATTAATGATACAAAACTGATAAATGTTTTTGGGTAGCATCTAATATTTCGGTGGTGTCCATAGGGTTACCAGCTAAAGTGTCTAGGTATAATTCTATACCTATTAATACGTCAGCAAGTGCTTTTCTTTTAGCTTCAGGTGGTATGGTTGCTTCCTTAATAAAAACTTGGTTAATGTATTTACTGCATGATTCTATCATTGTTGCCGCTCGTTTATGAGAGGTTATAGCCAAACAACCTTGTATTCGTTTTAGACGTTTAGGAACTTCTAGTAGTTCGTCATCTGGAGCATTGCTATCAATAAAGCTAACAAGTGGTTGGATAACTTGAGCTAATTCCAATTTGGCTTCGCTAACTACTATTCCTAAAATTAGGTCAAATTGGGGAGTTTCATAAAATTCAGTATCTGATTTTTGTTGTAGGCGTTGTTTAGCATGTACTCCTTGTACACCTAATATATCTACAGCATTGTAAGTTTTTAGTAAACCATTAGCTATTTTGTATAATAATTGTATTTGTGGTGGTGTTTTACCCTTGATAATTGCTACGATGATGGAAGTTTGTTTGGCAATAGTTTGTTTTTGAGTATTTAATCCGATTATTTCTAGTGTATTGCTTATACTCTTTAATCGTTCTATTAAGGGATTTAGTTCGGTTACTGCTGGATTATCCGCGCGGTTAAATATATCTAAAGTTTCTTCTACCCGAGCAAAATCATCTTTAAGTAAAGTAACAACTATTTTCATCAACTCAATATCAGGACCAGTGAGCATTAATTTAGCTGTAATTAAAGTATTTTTATCAGGTAAATAATCATTTAATTGAAATACTTTTTTAATAGCTATGGTTTGTTTACCTTTAGAACGAGAAATAGCGACAAAATAAAGTAAACTAGTTAAAAGTGGTTTAGGCGGAGGGGTATTAATTGCAATCTTTCCCTTTTTTACTATTTGTACCATTAACACATCTAATTGTTTTAATCCAACTATAATTGATTTATTTAGGACTAAACCCTTTTGCAATAAAGATTCTATAATACCCTCAGCAACCCACCATACCCGACTAATAGGTGCATTACCAGTAACTTGTTGCAAACGTTGCATAACATTATAAATAAACTTTAAGCCTTCAGTTGGCTGTTTAGGTTTTTTTATGACTGCGACTAAACCTTTTTGATAAGCTGAACGCATTTGTAATACATGCTTTTTTAACTTATTTTCAGGTAAATTAATTGGTTTATGCTGAGGAATAGTAACAAATAAATCTGGTACAAAAAATTGATTTTGTCCAAGAGGTTTTAGTGAACGCAACTGGCGTAAATTATTCAATAAGGTTATTAATGCTAATGGTATATCACGTTGAACTATAGCTAAATGGTCTAAATAATTAGGTAATTGAATTAAAGCCCGCATTAATATATCATAAGTGGTCTCATTATTTTCAATTTTACCAGCTATTAAAGACTTAATTGTCAATTCTATTTCTTGCACTAATAACGCTGCTGTTTGCAACTCTAGCAATTTCAGCGTTCCATAAATTTCATGCAACCAATTAACACATTGTTGCAAAGGGGCTGTATCACTAGGATATTCAACAAATTGTTCTAGTGCTTGACGTGTTTGTTTAAGGCTTTCGTCAATTGTGGATTTTACCCAAGTTAGGGCAGAATACTTCATTATTAGTTAATTAAAAATAAGTAATTTAAAATAAAGCGAATCAAGATTTTAACTATCAAATAGTTTTAGTCCTTAATTCGAATAAATAGTTTAAAAATGGGAAGTATTGTACAAGCTGATACATTAATCAGCTGGTAATGTAAAACCTGTAACTGATTTCTTTAACTCGTTAGATAAAATAGCTAATCGTTCAATAGAAGCAGCAGTTTCATTGGTGCCATT
>JAGLFE010000190.1 GCA_023144675.1 Thiomargarita sp.
GCTTTAATTGGTAGATAGTTACCATTGAATAATATTGAGTTACGCTAACCTACAGACTGCCCAATTTTTTAGTTGCGTAACTTCAGTTAAGATATTTAACTTATTTCAACCACTTTACCGATTGTAAAATCAACTTAAATACATCTCCATTACTTTCAACGTGTTCAACTTTTACTGGCAAATAATGTAATTTGGATGCGCACCATAAAGAAGTATGTCGTTTTTTATTGGAAGAAAAACGTTTATATTGTAATGTTTCTAATTTACCAATGCCCGTTTCTATATTCACATAACCCAAAAACTCAGGTTTATAAACCCGAATCTTACCTTTATCAATAACTTTATAATCAAATTGGCGTTGCCCTTGTTCAAGGGCGTGCATAATACCAACTTGGTACAATAATTTATCTAATATATTATTTTCATCCAATGCAATTACTTGATCTTGATTTTTAAAATGAGTAATAGCTACTTTTTTTAACCAATCGAACACAATTGTATTCAATCTAGCCCGATGACCAGTTTGACGATAAGTGTATTTCAAAGGAATAATTTTTCCATCAGTGTATTTAAACAAACTTAATTCTTCAATTTCGATACTTTTAAATAGAGAAATAAATCCAGTTGTTCTTGCTACACTTTTAAATTCAATCGTGCCGTTTGGAAGATATTTTAAAGTACGAATACCTTCACCAAGTGAAAAACTATTCACATAAACATCATATTTTGCTGTGAAAGCTGGTAAAAAATCATCGGTTGCATACGCCGCCAAGTGCCATAAAAACAACAATCCAATCATAATTTGTTTCATTAATAAACTCCTTTTAAAAATGAGAATGTCAAAAAATATTTTTATATTACTATAGCAAATTTAAGTTTTTTCAATTATATAAATTTTTTTTTAATAATTTTTCACATTATAAATAGTTCAAATAATTTTTTATGGATTATTTATTGCATTAAATTATTAGTTTGAGCTAAAAAAATCTAAGCGTTTAAAATTTTTTTAACTTAAATATATTCACCATGTATTTGGTGTTGTATTAGCGATATTTTTTAATAATTGGAATTTATCATGAATAATATTGAAGAACTCAAAAATACTAATAAATGTAAAAGATGTAATTTAGTTGGTGTTGATTTAAGTGAACATAATTTAAATGGTGCAATATTAAATGAAGCTAATTTAAGTGGAGCAGATTTAACTAATGCTTACTTATTTCAAACTTATTTAGTATCTGCAAATTTATCAGGGGCTGATCTGAGAAAAATAGATTTAAGCAATTCAGATTTAAGGCAGGCTGATTTTAGAGAAACTGATTTAACTCAATCTGATTTAAGTGAAGCTGATTTAAGCGGAGCTAATTTACAATGTGCCATTTTAACCCAAGCTGATTTAAGATGGGCTGATTTATACCAAGCTAATTTATGTAGCGTTGATTTTAGTAATGCAAATTTAACTGGAGCTGATTTAAGTGAAACTAATTTAACTGGAGCTAATTTTAGCAATAGTAATCTAACTCGTGCCGATTTACGAGGTGCAAATTTAACTAATGTTGATTTAAGCGATGCTATTTTAACTGAAGTTTTTTGGGGAAATAATCGGGGAATTAAGCACAATTAATTTTTATGTGCTAAAATATTAATTTTTCATTGGAAAATCGGTTGAAAAATAGGAAATATTTTATGATAAAAAAACTTTTCATGTTAATAATTTTTTTAATATTTAGTATTAATGCTTTTGCGGAAATTTGTGGCGTGGTCATCACCAAAGAAGACCCGCTCAATATCCGTGAAAGCGCAGATAAAAGCTCTATTGTCATCGAACGAGCGTCAAAAGATTCAGCACTTCGTATATTAGATAAAACTAATAATTGGTACAAAGTAAAACTAAATAGTGGTAAAATTGGCTATGGAATTATAGATTATATAAAAAAATTAACTTCCGAAAGCACAGAAGTTTGTGGTGTTGTTAATACAGAAAATACCTCCTTAAATATTAGAAAACAAGCCAATAAAGACTCGCCAATTATTTATAAAGCTGTCAAAGGCTCAAATTTACGTATTTTACAACAAGGAGAATGGTATAAAGTTCTATTAAATAATGGTAAAATTGGTTATGCCCATAGTGATTATGTTAGAATTAATTAACCAAAACTTAATAACACGAGTAGAATATGCAAATTCAAACCAAAATTAGTATTATAATACCCTGTTTGAACGAAGCTCAAAGTTTAGCTCCATTATTGAAAAAATTAATAGATTCATATCCATGAAGCTGAAATTATTTTTGTATTTATTACCTAACTGAAGTTACGCAGATATGAAAAATTGAAAACCAAATGTTATAAGGCTTATGAAAATTCAATACAGATAGATATAAAATCTAAAGTCTTATATTTTCTTGGTTTCTATTTTATTTGCGTAACTTCAGTTACCTAATGAATTTTCTTATCCAACCACGATTACCATGGCTTTTTTCCGTTCAGGTTACAATGTTACTTATATACCGATTACAGCCCATAAACGCATTGGTAAAAGTCATATAAAATTTAGAGATGCACTACGATTTTTACTTATTATTTTCAAAATAGGTACTTTATATGCTCCTTTAAAATTATTTGGTACTATTAGTGTAAGTTTCTTTTTTCTCGGACTTAGCTATTATTCTGTAATTGCTCACTCCCCTTGTCTGAACTATGATTCTTTTGATTTGTATGATTGGCTTTGATTTTATACTTTGTTGATTAATTACAATCATAGTCTATTATTTAATCACAAAAATCATAGTT
>JAGLFE010000191.1 GCA_023144675.1 Thiomargarita sp.
AAATGTAGTGCTGAGGAACGAAGCGCATCACTCGTGTTAAAATTTTTCGCATTTAAAGTTTAATTGGTAGATAGTTACGAAATATTTATAATATATAGCTTATATAATACCCGATGTTAAAGTTAATTATAATAATATTATTTTCTAGGTCAATACTTCAAGCAATTTTTCTAAATTCAAGTATAATAAAAAATTAAAATTAGTAAAATCACGCCTTTATGTTGTTAAAATCATCCTAAATTGCCGCTATTTACAATTTAGAACTTAAAATATTGCAAGAGCTTTATTATTAAAATTATGCCATTACAAGCCTTAATCACAAAATATCAAAAACGGGTTGATAGCGTTTTAGAAAATTGTTTACCAAATTCAAGTATTCAACCTAATTATTTACATGAAGCAATGCGTTATGCTACAATGGGAGGCGGTAAACGAATTCGTCCAATATTGACTTATTTAACTGGTGAAGCTTTAAATATTGATTTAGCCTTGTTAGATGCACCAGCTTGTGCGGTAGAATTAATACACGCTTATTCATTGGTTCATGACGATTTGCCAGCTATGGATAATGATGATTTACGGCGTGGTAAACCAACTTGTCATAAAGCTTATGATGAAGCGACTGCCATTTTAGTTGGCGATGCTTTACAAACTTTAGCTTTTTACCTATTAAGCCATGATTCTCAGCTAAATAAAATTGCAACTAATAAACGTTTAAAAATGGTTGAAATATTAGCATTGGCTACTGGTTCACGTGGAATGGCGGGTGGTCAAGCAATTGATATGGAATCTATTGGCAAATCTTTAAATATTGCTGAATTAGAAAATATGCACGTTCACAAAACTGGAGCATTAATTAGAACCAGTATTAATTTAGCCATGCTTGCCTCCGAAACTATTACCGAAGCACAACAGCAAAAATTAGATCATTATGCTAAGTGCATTGGTTTGGCTTTTCAAATTCAAGATGATATTTTGGATGTTGAATCAAATACTGAAGTTTTAGGTAAACAGCAAGGTTCTGATATAGCGCATAATAAAGTAACTTATCCAGCTTTATTGGGATTATCAGGGGCAAAACAAATGGCTTTAGAATTAGTTAATGATGCTAAAAGTAGCTTAAATATTTTTGACAATAAAGCAGAACCACTATCTTTATTAGCAAATTATATTATAACTCGACATTTTTAAAAAATAATATAATTTATTGTTATTATTATGTATAATAAACAATTATAAAAAAATAAAGTTTTTAGCATATTACTCCTTAATTTAAACACTTATTGAAAATAAAATAACAATGGCAATTGAACAAACCTTATCCATTATAAAACCAGACGCAGTCGCTAAAAACGTAATTGGAAAAATTTACTCACGTTTTGAAACTAATGGTTTACGTATTATTGCTGCCAAAATGATACATTTATCTCGTGAACAAGCGGAAGGATTTTACGCAGTACATAAAGAACGTCCTTTTTTTCAAGAGTTAGTGGAATTTATGATTTCAGGACCAATTATTATCCAAGCTTTGGAAGGTGAAAATGCAGTTAATGTCAATCGTGAATTAATGGGCGCAACTAATCCTAAAGATGCTGCCAAAGGTACAATTCGCGCTGATTTTGCTAACACGGTAGAAGAAAATGCGGTTCATGGTTCCGATGCTCCAGAAACTGCTAAACAAGAAATTGCTTATTTTTTCCAAGCTACTGAAATTTGTTCGCGCACTAGATAAGAATAACCTTGTTGTTACAATTTTTAATTTGTTTTTTTATTAAAGTTTAATTAAAAAATAGGCAGAATTTTATCTATCGTATTAATAAATAATTGATTTTTAACGAAAATATAAAATTAATTGTATTAAGCGTTTGATTGAATATAAAAATAGGTATAAAATAGACTAAATAACCTTAATAAAATACCTATTTATCCCAATAAATAATTTCTAGTTTTCATTAAATTAACTGTTTAATAGTTAATTATAGTCTAATATTTGTCATCATATTCTATGAAAGCTATTATGTTTAAATTTAACTCGAAATTTTGATATTAAGAATAAGCTAAGAGAGTGTTATTGTGTCTTCAATTATTCAGGTTAAAGCTGAAGTCCAAAAACTTATTAAACAATATAATAAGTTACAAACAGAATCTAAAGTTGCTATAAATACAAAAGAAGCAACACGTAAAGCATTGGAAGCAAATAAACTTGTTTCACAAATTAGTTCATTACAATTAGCAATTACTAAACAAGCTAAAGGAAAAATTGATGCTAAAAACCCCGCTGGGAGTCAAAATGTAAAAACAACTGCTTCACTACCAAATGCTAATGTTAGAAAAAGTGAACTTGAAGAACGTATGATTCAGCTCGAAGATACTCAGCGAAAAAATCGTTCCCAAATTGAACAACTTAATAAAGCTAAAGCACAATTAGCTGATTTAAAAAATCAGACAGAAAATGACGTGCTTAATGTTGTTAAAGAACGCGATTCTTATGAAGAAAAATTACAACAAGAACTTGCTAATTTAGTAGATAAAAAAGAAGCAGAACATCTCTCAATAAAACAAGAAATAGATAATATTAGAGAGGATGCTAAAAAAAATGCTGAATCGCTTAAAATGCAACGTGATTCAGCACGATCTATGATGAAAAAACAGCAGCAAACTGAAAAAGAACATTCCATGGCTTCTATTTATCAAAAAAGTAATAAAAATATCTTTATTGGCGTTATTCTTGGGATAGTTTTTTCATCAATTTTAGGCGGAATAATCGTCTTGGTTTTTCTTTTATAGTTACACTATTTTTTGCTATTTTGTAAATGATAAAAAATATTAAACATAATATATTTAAATTTAACCTAAGTTTTGCCGTAAAATAGTAAAAGCTACGAGAATATTACTGTGTCTTCAATTAATCAAGCCAAAGCTGAAGCCCAAAAACTTATTAGAAAGTATAATAAATTACAAGCCGAATCTAAAGTTGCCACCAATTCTAAAGAAGCAAAAAATAAAACAATAGAAGCAAATAAATTAGTTTCACAAATTTGCGCATTACAATCAGCGATTACTAAATTACAAACTAAAGGAAAAAAAACCACCAATAGTCAAAATGCAAAGAAACAATCCTCAACAACGACTACACCTACTAGAAAAAGTGCGCTTGAGGAGCGTATGGCTGGTCTTGAGGAAGCTCAAAGAAAAACTCGTTCTCAAATCGATCAACTTAATAGAGCTAAGGCACAATTAACCCATTTAAAAAATCAAGCGGAAAAAAGTGCGGTTAATGTTGTCAAAGAACGTCGTGTAAATGAAGAAAAATTACAACAAGAACTCGCTAATCTAATCAAGAAAAAAGAGGCGGAACATCTTTCATTAAAACAAAAATTAGATAAAATTCGAGAACAAGCTAGAAAAGATTCTGAATTACTTAAAGTACAACGTGATACCGCACGTGCAATGATGGAAAAGCAGAAGCAAGCAGAAAAAGAACATTCAATGGCTGCTATTCATAAAAAAGGTGATAAAGGTATTCTTGTTGGGGTTATCATTGGAGTAATTTTTTCATTAATTTTAGGTGGATTAATGGTTATTTTATTCGTTTTACCACAAGAAGATGCTGATATAAAAACTGCTTCGACCTCAACCCAACCTAAAAGATATGTTATAGAAAAGTATTCGGAACAAATTGAAGAACCGAAAAAACCTAAAAAAATCAATATAAAAATATTAGGCAAATTTCGAGATAATTTACGTAATAAACAACAGGGTCCTCTGATGATAAAACTGTCAGGGGGAACTTTTATGATGGGAGATAAAGATGCAACAATTACTCATCCAGATGAGGCTCCTGAACATCAGGTAACATTAAGTAGTTTTTCTATTAGTCGCTATGAAATTACCTTTGCTGAATATGATTCATTTATCAGGAATACTGGCGGACATTATCCTAGTGATGAGGGATGGGGAAGAAAAAATAGACCTGTTATTAATGTAAGTTGGAATGATGCGGTTGCTTATACTACCTGGCTATCTAAACAAACAAATCAACAATATCGTCTTCCAAGTGAAAGAGAATGGGAATATGCTGCAACTACAGGTATCGATGAACAATATTGGTGGGGTTATGAATTAGGTAAAAATAGGGCTAACTGTGGAATTTGTGGTAGTGAGTGGGATGGAAAAAGTACAGCACCTGTTGGTAGTTTCGCTCCTAACCAAATAGGATTATATGACGTTGTTGGTAATGTGATGGAATGGACTAATAGTTGTATCCATTATAGTTATCAAAATTCACCTTCTGCTGGACAAGAATGGGAAGGTGGTAATTGTGATTACAATGTTGTACGTGGTGGTTCTTATGCCAGCGGGGAAGATGAAACTCATTTAACTAAAAGAATACTTGAATATTCCCCTAGTTTTGAATTGTCAAATTTAGGTTTTAGAATAGTACGTATTGATTAACAAACTTCGGAAACTATCTGCGCATATAGCTACAAATATTTGTGTTTAAAAAAATAATTTTTCTTGATTATAGCATCATAAAACTGCATGATTAACTGAAGTTACGCAAAGAAAGATAAATAGCAAAATTAAAAGTGAACAAATTAAAATTCAGGTAGCTTTCAAAATTTGCAGTTCATCAAAAGCAGTTTTTATAGCTTTGAAATATAGTTTTGAGCGCAATGAAAAATGGTTAAGATTACTAGATATTTTCAAACGTTCCATCTTGAAAACAGCTATAATGGAAGAGAAAATATGGTTTGATTGTGAAACTATTCTTCGAGCAGAAGATTTAAGAGAGTTAATAAGTGGCTTTTTTATGTTATAATAGGTTTAAAATATGCAAATAATTTATAAAATACAATTAATTCAACGAGGATATAATATATGACAATATCACGTAGGCACTTTTTAAATGGTTTAGTTGCAACAGGTATGCTAGGTACTTTATCACAAACAGTTTTAGCTGAATGGCCAAAAAAAGCATTTGAAACTGAAAATATAAATGATGCGGTTGCCGCTTTGTTTACGGAAATAAAAGAAGTTGACGAAACAGTTATTACTATTACTGCGCCAGAAATTGCAGAAAATGGAGCTGTTGTACCAGTTGAAGTTGAAACTAATTTACCTAATGTGGAATCTATAGCCTTAATTGGAGATAAAAATCCTAAACCATTAATAGCTCAATTCAATTTTCCTGATCCTGAAAACTCAATTGCTTGGGTAAAGCTACGTATTAAATTAGGTGGAACTTCAAATATAGTTGCAATAGTTAAGTCAAATGGTAAATTATACGCAGTACATAAAGAAGTAAAAGTAACAATCGGCGGCTGTGGCGGTTAATATTAGTTTAAGGAGAATATAAAATGTCTAAATTTAGAACACGTATTAAAGCAAAATTGGTTGAAAATGAAATAACAGAAGTAAAATTATTAGTCAAACATCCAATGGAAAGAGCTTCACATACTAATTTGGAAACAGGTGAATTTGTTGGAACTCCACATTTTATTGAGGAAATTGAATGTAGGCATAATGATAAAATCGTAATGTCAGGATTTTGGAGTGGTGGAATTTCTAAAGACCCATTTTGTGCTTTTCGGTTTAAAGGAGGCAAAGCAGGGGATAAAGTTCAATTTTCTTGGAAAGATAATTTGGGAAATACTGGTTCAAAAGCAACTGAGATTGGATAACTATTTTAATCATATTTGTAACTATCTACCAATTAA
>JAGLFE010000192.1 GCA_023144675.1 Thiomargarita sp.
AATCATGTTAAAATTTTAATTCTTAATTTGCATTTAAAGCACCGTATATAAAAGTTGGCATCACCTACGTAGGTAGTTACGTTATTATTTTATATACACTTATTCCACTTTTATTATTATGGTCATTATTTAAGCTATTTTTCTGGCAATCATTTGTAAAAGAATATGATGACATCATAACAGAGAATAATGCAAAAACAATAGAACAATTATTGTTTAATTTAGAAAAGAAAACTGTTTTGCAAATGGAAAAATATCAAAACATGATGCAGAAAAGCGAATTTTATGGAAGAATTTTTGCAGTTTTAGCCTTAATAATACCAGGTATATCATGGGGATATGTACTTTTATTTACATTAGGAAATGAAGAATCACCTAATTTAGGGCTATTTGGTTTTTCCAGTATGACTGCAAGTGGTTTAATTGGAGTATCAGTTGGAATTACTTTATTAAAACATTCTAAAGCTATTCAACCGTATGTAGAAAAATTAAGCGACGAAATAATACATTTAAGAAAATTAAGAATTATTTGTTTAAGTCGTAATGAATTTCCTGAATATGATAATTTAATAGTAATGGTTATTAAGGCACTTTTAGAAAGAAATATGCAAAATAATAAACCTAATGAAAGTGAATCACCCAAAACTGATAATGCAAAAGAAAAAAATTCTAATATGTTGTCAGCATTAAGTTCTATAATGTGAAGAACGAATATAGCCACCGAAATCCGATTTAGAAATTTTATTCGCCCATTTCATTATTAATAACGTTTTCATTAAAAAAGCATTAAGTTTGCATATAAATAAAAAGAATTTTTTACCCTAATTCACCTCTTAATTTAATCTTTAAAAACTGAATGAAAAAATGGCTACCTCGTTCATCGACAACATTGAACGAGAGAATTAACCGCACCTTGGATAAACAAGTTAAATTAGCAGTAACTGGTTTAAGTCGAAGTGGTAAAACGGTTTTTATCACCTCATTAGTACATCAACTATTACATGGTTTACAAGCTACTCGTTTGCCCTTTTTTAAAATGGTGAATAATGGTCGTTTACGCGGTACGAAGGTAATGCCGCAACCAGATATGCACATTCCTGCTTTTCGTTATGATTTAGCAATTGAACAATTGTGTGGAGAACCGCCTGCTTGGCCGCAACCGACTAATGGCATTAGTGAAATTAGGCTTGCAATTCGTTACCTTTCTAATAATCCCTTGTTAAAACATTTTTCTTCAATCGGTACTCTATATGTTGATATAATTGATTATCCAGGAGAATGGTTATTAGATTTACCTTTATTAGAATTAAGTTACGAACAATGGTCAGCACAAATTACCCAACTTTGTAAAATAGAACCGCGTTTATCATTATCTGAGGAATGGCGAGCTTTTATTAGCCAAGTTGATTTAAATACCGAGGCGGATAGTGCAATTTTACGTCAAGCCAGTGAATTATATACCGATTTTCTGCATCAATGTAAAAGTCCTAAATATGGTTTAAGCTTATTACAACCAGGGCGTTTTACCATGCCAGGCGATGATTTAAAAAATGCGCCTTTATTAGAATTTTGTCCATTATTAAATATACCTGAAGATATGAAAGATGATGGCAAAAGTTTCTATTCTCAAATGAAAAAGCGTTATGAATCCTACAAAGAGCGAGTAATTAAACCATTTTATAAAGAGCATTTTGCTAGTTTTGATCGCCAAATTGTGCTGGCAGATGTATTAAAAACCTTTCAAACCAGTTATGCCAGCTTTGTAGATATGCGTAATGCAATTAATATGGTATTAGAAAGTTTTCAATATGGTAAATCGGGTTTGATTAATAAACTTTTTGGTTTAAATATTGATAAAATATTATTTGCCGCTACTAAGGCTGATCATATTACACCTGATCAATTGCCAAATTTAGAAAATTTTTTACAAAATATGTTAGCAACTTCACATAATAATGTTATTTTTGAAGGCGTGCATACTGAAACTTTAGCCTTGGCGGCGGTTAAATGTACACAAGCCGCTTATACTATTTTTGAAGGTAAAAGAATTTCATGTATTAAAGGAATGCCAGTAGTTGGCGATAAACCTATTGCCTTATTTCCAGGACAAATTCCAACTGATATTCTGATGCCTGAACAATGGGTAAAAGAACGTTTTCACTTTATTGATTTTAAACCCCCTCGTTTAGCGAATATACATGGTAGTGGGCTACCGCATATTCGCCTTGATCGCGCCCTTGAGTTTTTGCTTGGAGATAAATTTTAAATGGATAATACACAAACTTGGACTGCTCCTATATTTTTTGATTTGGACAAAATTAATCTTGAAAAAGAAGAAGAACAGATTATTTTAGATTATACCCCGCCAGTTATTTTGCCAGAAAATGTTAGTTTTGAAAATTATGAAGATTTAGCAGAACCAACTTTAGAACCAATTAATTTAAGTCATTCCGTAATTTCACCTTGGCTATGGTTGACTGGCACTTTAGGATTATTTTTAGGTTTAATGCTATTGGTTAATACTTACCAGTTTATTTTCCAACAATACGAAAATAACTTTTTTGTAGGTAGTTTATTTCTAATTTTAATTATGGTGATTGTCGGCATTATTTCAAATTTAAGTTGGCAATCCTATCAAAAAATTCAAAGTTTGCGCACCGTCTCTGATTTACAGAAAGAAGGTAACACTTTATTAACCTCAGATGCTTATGGAAATACAACGCCCTATTTTAATAAAATTGTCAACTTTTATGCTGATCGCCCTGATATTAAAGACCGTTTAGAACTATTTTATACCACTTTAAATGATAGCCATCAAGATCGGGATGTTTGCAAATTATTTTCCAATATTGTATTGAAAGATATTGATAAACAAGCTTATCAAATTGTAAATCAACGTTCTAAAGAAACAGCTTTAATGGTAATGATTAGTCAAATCGC
>JAGLFE010000193.1 GCA_023144675.1 Thiomargarita sp.
CTACCTATTTTAGGACTATAAAAAATATAAGTAAAAAGTTGATAATTATTATCGTTTTTTCAGAATTTTTCCTGATTTAAGAAATTAAATTTTAAAATCCCATTTCTAAAGTTAAATTAGTTTTAACTACACCAACTTGGTTGCTATTTTCAATATTAATTTTGGTAACTTGTACCGCATATACATTATATAAATTAGCTAACCAAAGTATTAATTCAGTAAATTCAATTGATTCAAAACGCACTTGAACTTTTTGCCTTCCCTTGGGTTCAATCCGCTTATTTATTTTAGCCAGCGAACCAATACGAGTGCTTTTATCAACTATGCTAAGTAAGGATATTTTATTAACTGAATTAAATGGAGTTTGAGAAGATTGATGACGTAATCGTTGCACTTCAATAGCCGTCATTTGCATCCATTCCAAAGTATTTTTTTGCGCTAGGACTCGATTTTTCAATTGGCTATGTGCAGTCATAAATGGTTCTAAAAATAGTATATATCCCAAAATAATAACTAAGGCGATAGCACCTGCTGCGACTATAAATCGTTCTCGAGCAGAAAGTTGTTGAAACCAGTATAACATCAGAATTTTTTGGTATAATTAGAGGGTTTATTAGTTTGAGCTTGTTCTATAATTTTTTCAACATCAGTTTTTTTAGCCGCTCTTGATTTTAACTTTTCTTCTAATTGAGCTTCTAATTTTTGTAAATATTTATCAATTTTACGCCAAAATTTTTGGAAAAATCCAGGATAAAGTTGTCGTCTAACCGTTCTAGTTAAATAATGATATGGCTGTAATTGCCTTAATAATTCATAATTTTCTTCAGCAATATCATAATCACGGATTGCTATATGATATAAAGCAATAACTGCGGTAAAAGATACAAATTCGGTAACATGAAAAACTTCACGATTTGGATAAATCTGTTTTAATTTATATTTTTTATTGAATATTATTGGAATTTCGTCAAAAGTCTGCTTTTTTAAACATTGGATGGCATAATTAGTTTTGGCAAATAGATAGTCTGGATATTTATGATAAGCTTCTTCTATTAAAATTTCAACTTTTTCTTCTTGACCAATTGCTTGATAAGCCATAGTTAAATAGTTATTAAAAACTGGTACTTTTGGGTATTTTTCAATCAATTCGGTTAGATGGGTAATTACTCTTTTGGGACTAGTACGGGTTAAATTATATAATTGTTCTAATTCCTTTCTTATTGAGGCAGGCAATGTCTCAACGCTTTTATGTGGTAAAGCTTTAAAAGTAATTTTATAATTTAATTTTAATTTTTGGGCTTTTTCATTTATGCTGTATAGTTTTTTATTTAACATTTCTTATATATAGGTGATTATTTATAATAAGAACTACTTGCAAAATTTTACAAGAAACTTTTTAAGTATATCAATATATCGTAAAAAAGAAGCTAAAAAAATAATTTAGGAAAAATTTATTTAATAACATTTCTTATATTATCTAAAAAAAGCTTAGTTTGGAATTTTTGCGCTTGTTTTTCACAACTTTTTCGCATTTCAACAGCTCGGTTTGGAGTCATTATTTCTACAGCTTGACAAATATCTTCAATATTAAATAAAGCTTTGAGTAAAATTCCAGTTTGTTTTGGAATAATTGTTTCTAGCAAACCGCCTTCGGCAACACCAATTACTGGTTTACCAGCCGCCATTGATTCTACTGGCGACATTCCAAAATCTTCATCTTTAGGCAGATAAATGGTTGCAATCGCTTGACCAATCAATTTAAATAATTGTGAATCATTTAACCAATTAGTAAATTGAATATTGGAAGCATTGTTAGCCAACTTTTGTAAAGATTTTAATTCCGAACCCCCAGAAGTAATTATAAGATGTTTATGCGGCATTTTTAGAAAGGCTTTAATAATCAAATCTACCCGTTTTAAAGGGTCTAAACGTCCAACAGATAGATAATAATCACTCTGCCCTTGCCATATAAAACGGCTGGTATCACAGGGTGGATAAATAACTATACTGTCTTTATTCAAGTAATGCCGAATCCGGGCTTGGACATTTTTAGAATTAGCAACAATTAAATCCATTTTATTAATAGCATTTTCATAACGAGGTTGCAAATATTGGATAAATGCTTTTAACAATGGGCGTGAATAAATTGGTAAACGATTTAAATAAAATTCTTTTTGGTCATAAATAAAGCGAGGAGGGGTATGGCAGTATAAAATATTACGTTTGGCAGCATAATGTTTAACAGCTAAAGGCGTATAAAAACCACTGTAAATAGCAACTTGATAATCATTCAAAAAATATGCTTGATTAGCAAAAGTTTGGGCTAATTTAAATTGTTGCCATAATGGAATAAAACTGTGTGCTTGTAAATTATATTGTTTTGAATGTAAGAATTGCAAAAATGGATGCTTTTTATGCGCAAAACCGTAAGCTAAATCAGCTGGTAAATTTTGGGTTAAAATACTAGATAATCGCCCTCCACCTTCCAATGAAGCAAAATAGTCGTGTAAAATAATTGTTTGGCGCATTAAACAAATTGCTTTAAGAAATTTAGCTTGGGTTACGTTTTGCTTTTTTATCTACGTAATTTTGATTTTTAAAACTTATATTTGAATTGGACATAAGCCGCACGTTCTACTTCACTTGCGATAATTCTATTACCATTGAAGCTATTGCCAAATTCTGAATGCTGATTATCAAATAAATTGCGTACCCCAATACTTAAATCCAAAGTTTTATTAGGTCTCCAGCCAAAACGTATATCAGTACGAAGATAACTGTGTATAGGAGGGGATTCTTCTCCACTTCCTGGTGCATCTAGTCGGCTTACATAATATAAACTGGTATCCAATTCTAAATGATTAGGTAAAGATAATAATGATCTGAGAGTTGCTTGGTGATGTGGATCATTTTTCTCGTCCGACTCTCCCATAATTTCATCTTCGCCATTAATATGCAACTGGACATCTAAATAACTATAGGTGCTAATCAATTTCCAATTTTTTAAAATTTGCCAATGGGTAGCTAATTCTAAACCATAGATTTCGCCCCACATTCCATTAGTTGATTGATATAATATGGTTAAAGGCGTTGTTGTCATATCAAAACTTGGCATACCCATACTACGTAATTGATTATATTCGTGAGAAAATATAGCAATATCTAATAAAAATTTTTCAGTTGGATTAAAACGATAACCTAATTCATAAGCTAAAAGTTCTTCTGATTTTAAATTTGGATTAGCAATAATACTTAAAAAAATATCACTTAGTGGATTAAAGGTATTATAATTGCTATATCTCTCACTGCGTGAAGGTGTATGTACTGCACGGGAAATAGCTGCCCATACTTGATGTTGTTGATTGATATTCCATAGGGTACGTATTGTAGGTTGATATTCAAACTCAGTATAGTCATTGTATTCAAATTTAGAACCTAAAGTCAATTGAACATTGGGATTAAGAGAAAAATCACCTTGTAAAAAAGCACTCCATTTTTTATAAGTCTGTTCTGGCGGAGAATAGGTGAGGAGAGACAAACTATCAATATCATCCTGTGTATTATGAAATCCAATTCCCCAAAGATATTCTTCTGTTTCACTACGTTCCCAGCGATGTTGAAAATCAATATCATAGATGGTACGCTCTTCTTTTAAAGATGCATCTTTACGATGAATATGATCGTAATAAGTTTGCAATATAATTTCGCCCGCATCTAAATTATGTTGCCAACGACCCAATAAATTAAGACCATCAACATTAACTTGATCCTCCCCTAACATAAATAAATTTTGTTTAGCAAAACCCTCATAAGCATCACCTTGTATAGTAATGCTATCATTATGCTTAATATCCCAATCGACACGAAAACCAGACATTTTCGACTGCCAACGATCAGAATTAATTTCCCCCTGTAGCGTTACAAAATCTTCATGTTCTTGAAATTTGCCATATACTCGATAAGCCAGTCCATTTTTTAACTTACCACCATGCTGAAAACCTACAATGGCACGTTCTTCACCAACTCCAACATGAGTAGTTATTAAGTTACCTTGGGTATCTTTTGCTGATTTAGTAACGATATTAATGACACCATTAACCGCATTAGCACCCCATAATGTTGCACCTGGACCACGAATAACTTCAATTCGATCAATATTTTCAATTAGCAAATCTTGAACATCCCAATAAACTGCCGATCGTAAATGGGTGTAAACGCTACGTCCATCTATCATAACCAGTAATTTACTAGAATATTGATTATTAAATCCTCTAGCACTAATTGCCCATTTATTGGCATCAATATGCGCAACTTGTACCCCTGGAATCATGCGCAATAATTCTGGTACTTTAGTCATGCCAGAACGACGTATATCTTCCTGAGTAAGAACAAACAAAGCTCCCGCAGTTTCCATTAATCCTTGTTGCTTTCTAGCCGCAATACCAGCTTTGGGATTAAAAACTTCAACCGTCATCAATTCTTCTAAAGACAACAATTTTAATTGTTTAACTGTAGAATACTGTTGTTGGGTAGATTGTGAAATAACCGAATTATTAATCGAAGCAACTATAATATTTGTTAGCTCTTCCAAAGCTAAACTTTTTAAATAATTAATAATTACTTGGCTTTTTTTATAATCAATTTTATTAACAGAAGCAAAGCTGTTTGATAATCCTATTAATAATAGGAATAGAATTTGTATTACCTTTTTTAAAAACATAATTTTATATAAAATGGCTATTCAATGATTTTTGCGATACGTAATAAATTAGCATTTGCTTGTAAAGCAACTTGTTTTAAAACATTAGGTGCAATATAGAAACGAACCCGTTTGCGATGTTTAAAAAATTGAATCATGCCTCCTTGATTAATGAAAGAATCTATATCACTTACAGTAAGAATGGGATAAGTTTTTATTTCATATAAAATATTATTTAAATAATCCTCTTCTGATTTACTAATAAATAAAATATGACAAATCTGAATATTATAAATATTTGCTATTCGTTTTATTTTAACTGGATGTGAATTCACCTGTTCTCCTTCTACAGTTAAATCAATTGCAGTTTGAAACGGGTCTTCACCTAATATGCAAATATTGAAAGGCGCAGCATCAAAAGAAAATACTGAATCTGGCCATCTTATAAAATTTGCGAAATTATATAAAAATACTGCTTTAATTTGATATTCTTGAGCAATAGGACGAGCAATAGCTACTGAAAAGCTACTACTTATTAGTAATAAACATAAAATTATTCTTAATTTTCGTATAATATACGAATTAAATTTTGATTTTGAAAACATAACTTTCAATTACTTTATTTGTGCAAATATTTTTAAAATAAATACAATTAAATCAAAAAGTTAAATATATCTAATTTTTTTAATTTAAATTATTTGGAATAATTATTCAATAAGTATAAAACTTGGCATTATATAATTATTTGAAATTTATTCATGATAAATAACTATATTATACTTAGAACTTTAAAATAACATTTTAAACATAATTTTTTATTAAAATATAATAAACTTTTTTTAAATTATTTTTAAATTATTTTTAATAGATAAAACAGTTTAACAAATACAAAAACGATACTTATTTATAATACAAGGTAAATTATGGGTTTTTTTAATAACTTTTCTATTAAGAATAAATTAAGAATTATTATTCTTTTTATTAGCATGATTGTACTAATTTTAGCTTCTACAACTATTATTGTTGCCGATTTTATAACATTTCAGCAACAAATAAAAGAAGATTTATTAGTATTAGCCGATTTAGTTGGTATCAATAGCAACGCTGGACTTATTTATCTTGATCCAGTAACTACAGAAGAAAATATTGCTGGTTTAAAAGCTAATTCACATATTATGTTAGCTAATATTTATAAAAATGGTAACTTATTTGCTAGTTATATTAAAGAAAAAATACCAAAAGATATTAAAGTTGATTCTAGTAACATTTATGAACTTTTTGATTTTTACAATATATTTGAAAAAGCTGAACTAGGAACGTTTAAGCTTTTACCCGATAAGAAAATTACAATTTTAAATCCTATTATATTTGAAGACAAATTAACCAGCAAAGATTATATACATCTTATTCAACCAATTAAATTTAGGAATAAAATTATTGGGGTTATTCATATTCAATCAGATTTAAAAAACCTTGAAAGACGTTTATGGTGGGAAATTAATATTGCCATTATTGCCTTGCTTATTGCTTTAGTGAGTACACTTATTTTAGCTTCCCGTTTTCAATCAATTATTACGAAGCCGATTTATAATTTACTAAAAACTATGAAAGCGGTTTCTAATCAAAAAGATTATAGTTTAAGGGCTGAGAAATTGACTAATGATGAATTAGGTAATTTAGTCGATGGATTTAATAAAATGCTTACCCAAGTTGAATCACGTGATAAAGAATTAGCACAATATCAAAACCATTTAGAGGAAATGGTTAAGCAACGTACTTCGCAATTAGAAAAAAGATCTAAAGAATTATCTGTAGCACGTGATCAAGCCTTGGCTGCTAATCGTGCTAAAAGTGCTTTTTTAGCCAATATGAGCCATGAATTACGAACACCTTTAAACGGCATTTTGGGCTATGCGCAAATTTTGAATCGAGATAAAAGTCTAAATAAAAGTCAAAAAGATGGTATTAATATTATTCAACGAAGTGGCGATTATTTATTAACTTTAATTAGCGATATTTTGGACATTTCTAAAATTGAAGCGGGAAAATTGGAAGTTATTAGTGCTGAATTTTATTTAGAACAGTTTTTAAATAGTATTGCTGAATTATTTAAGATTCGCGCTGAAAAGAAAGGCATTATTTTCGATTATAAATTTTCATCACAATTGCCAACTGTAATATTTGCTGATGAAAAACGTTTGCGTCAAATTGTAATTAATTTACTAGGTAATGCGATTAAATTTACTAACGATGGCACCGTCAGTTTTAAAGTAAATTATGAAGGTGATAATAAATTTGCTTTTATGGTTGCGGATACTGGAGTTGGAATTTCCGAAGATGAAATAGAGAAAATTTTCCAACCTTTTCAACAAGTCGGCGATGAAAACTATAAAGCAGAAGGAACTGGTTTAGGTTTATCTATCACTAAAAAATTAGTTGAATTAATGGAAGGTAAACTTAAAGTTGAAAGCGTATTTGGGCATGGTAGCGTATTTTCGGTTATTTTAGAAATGCCAGTACTTTCTACTGAAAAAATTAAACTAGAAGAAAAGTTGCCAACTATTATTGGTTACACGAGGAGTCAAGAAATAGAAAATGAACCAATTGATTCTTGTATAATTTTAGTTGTAGATGATCGCATTGAAAATCGTTTGGTAATTATTAATTTATTAACTCCGTTAGGATTTAATGTTATTGCAGCAGATGGTGGAAAACAGGCGGTAGAAAAAGCTACTGAATTTCAGCCCGATATTATTTTAATGGATTTAATGATGCCAGGCATGGATGGTTTTGAAACCACTCGCCAAGTTAGAAAAATAAGTGGTTGTGAACATATTCCAATTTTTGCATTATCAGCCAGTGTTTTTGAATATCATCGTGAAGAAAGTAAAAAAGCTGGTTGCACCGAATTTGTCAATAAACCAGTTGACGAAAACCAATTATTACCCTTAATGGGAAAATATTTGGATTTAACTTGGATTCATGATGAAACGGAAGAACAAATAACCCAAGATGTTATTGATAAAACATCGGAAACAGAAGAAACAGTTGAACCGATAGAATTACCAACCGAATTAGTTTCTGAATTATACCAACTAGTTATGATGGGCGATATTACTGGCATTAATGAATTTTCCCAGAAATTAGAACAAACTGACGCTAAATTTATTTCACTTGCCAAAGAAATTAATCAATTAGCCGACGAATTTGAATTAGATAAACTTCAAGAAATAGCTCAAAAATTTATGGATGAAGCAACATGAATGCATCAAGCATTGCCGAAAATACAAAAAATCAAGAAGTCAAAGATATTATTTTAGTTGTTGATGATATTCCAGCTAATGTTGGTGTATTATTCCGTTTTCTCACCGATAATGGTTTTAAAACTTTAGTCGCTAAAAATGGTGAACAAGCTCTCAAATTACTCAAATTTGCTGAACCTAAAATCATTTTATTAGATGTTATGATGCCAGGAATGGACGGTTTTGAGGTATGTAAAATAGTAAAATCCGAAGATAAAACTAAAGATATTCCAGTTATTTTTATGACGGCATTAACAGATACGGTAGATAAAGTTAAAGGTTTCGATTTGGGAGCGGTTGATTATATAACCAAACCTTTCCAACAAGAAGAAATATTAGCCCGAGTAACATCACATATCAAAGTTTATAAATTACAGCAACTGTTGAAAGAACAAAATGAACATTTAAAAAAGCTAAATGAAGAATTATCCGTTGAAAAGAAAAAATCAGATGATTTATTACTCAATATTTTACCTAGCCGTATTGCATATAATTTAAAAGAAAATGGTAAAACCGAACCTGAGACTTTTGATAATGTAACGGTTTGTTTTTCCGATTTTATTGGTTTTACTGAATTATCATCTCAATTAGAACCCCGAATATTAATTAAAGAATTAAATAATATTTTTACTAACTTTGATAATATTATTGATAGCTATCAATGTGAACGTATTAAAACTATTGGAGATGCTTACCTTTGTGTTTGTGGTATGCCAGATGAACATCCAAAGCATGCAGAAAGTGTTGTACAAGCAGCCATTGAATTTATAGATTATTTAAAACATCGTAATCAACATTCTGAAATACAATGGTGTACTAGAATTGGTATTCATACAGGTAAAGTTATTGGAGGCGTAGTTGGTATTAAAAAATATATTTATGATGTATTTGGCGATACTATTAATACCGCTGCAAGAATGGAATCTTGTTCAGAATCAATGAAAATTAATATTTCAGAAGTAACTTACCAAATAGTTAAAGATAAATTTGAAATTGAACAAAGGGGTACACTTTCTGTTAAAGGAAAAGGTGAAATGCAAATGTATTTTGTAACACCAATGAAGTAAATAAGGCAACTACCTACCATGTATGACGCATCCCATCGAACTTGAAATATGGAAATCAACAGTCATGCAGTTTTTTATGTTATTATATCATAGTTGTTTTTTAGCATAACTCTTATTACATACAATTACCCTCTATATGATATAACACTTTGATATTTACAACCTTTTTTAGTTAGCCTGATGCTTATGGGGTTTCTCACCACGTCCTGAGCGAAGGACTTTTTTTTTTGGAGGGTATTTTGGAATTTTTTGGAGTCCAAAGTATAGTGTTCAAAGCTTTAGATTGGTTTATTTCAAATATCAGAGCATTAGGACTTCAAAACAAAACTTTTTCGTTACACCCAAATTATTGGGCAGCGTTTATAGTGTATGGACAATAAACTTGTTTTATCACGCAAATTCAATTTCTAGAAATCGCATCAATTATTCACTAGCGATTATTTTTATAGTGGTATTAGGATTAGCTTCCCGCACTTATCCATTACCATTTTTCGTGGCTACTTACGCAGGTGATACCTTGTGGGCATTAATGGTCTTTTTACTAATCGGTTTTTTATTTCCCACTTTATCAATTATAAAAGTTACAATAATGGCGGTATCTTTTTCATTTTGCATTGAATTGAGCCAGTTATATCACGCTGAATGGATTGATGCCATACGCCAATACCGTATAATTGCTTTAATTATTGGACATGGTTTTTTATGGAGCGATTTAATATGTTACTTTGTAGGTATTATCGCAGGTGCGTTCTTGGAACTTGGATTTAACAAAATAAAAAGTAATTGCCCACTACCATCGAATTCTATAATTAGGTAATAAACTACCCCCCTCAATCCCCCCTGCTAGGAGGGAAGTGTTTAAGAAATTCTCCGGGGAATGAAAATGAAGTCCCTCGCCTTTTGGGAGAGGGATTTAGGGAGAGGTAATGTTATCACCCATTATACATTAGGTTGGGGGGAGTGAGCAATTACAATAAAAATATGACTTTTAAATTAAATAGGAAATTTTATACCAATAGATGCTCGTTAAACCAGTAAATTTATGCGGTGTTGCGGTACATACTAGAAATAATCAAATTGGTCAAGATTACAATTGGTATGTCAAAACAGGGAAATTGCAACTTTTTGATAAAATGGATGAAATTTTTCGGCTTGCATTACGTGATGTTAGTGGCGAAATGCCTAAATTTGCAATTATTACGCATGGACAACATATTGGTTTTTTGATTAGTGATTTGCCTTGTGAACGCCTTGATCATAGTAAACGGGTGATTCATAATACTTTATATTTAGAATTTAGTGCCAAAAATTATAAAACGGTGTTAAATGCCGCCGCTATGTTGCTATTGACTTCACAACCAGCCTATAATTTACATGAAACTCATTTTACTGAATATGCAGAAAAATTACTTCAAGCCACACAAAAACCAGCAATTTCTTTAGAGACAATTAAATTACCTATTATCGCCCAACAGCCTAATTTTAAATTACCTAGAATTAAACCAGAAAAAGTGGCTTTGTTTTCTAATTCAATTAATCGAAATCGTTGCGCACACTATTTATTACACCATTATCGGCGTAGAAATCACCATTTTATTTTTGTTTCGACTGGACGAGTTTCCTTAGAAAAATGCCAACAAATTGCCGAAAAATATGATGCTGGTATTTTACTAAGTTTATCTTCGGAAGTGCAGCCAGAAGTTAATTTAAAAGTAACTAATTTTTCTAAATTTAAGGAAATTTACTCTATAATATTAGGGAATAAAAAATAATTTTTTTAGCAAGTTTAAATCATTCTAAAAATTGACTTCAAAAATCTAGTAATATTATGACTTGAACCCTGGATATTACTAATTTTAATTGCATTCATCGGATAAATTATGAACAAATTCATTGCATTATGTCTAATTAGCTATGTATTATTTTTTCAAGTAAAAGCAGAAAGCGTGGCTTTGGTCTTAGAAATAAAAGGAGCTATTAGTCCAGCAACTTTAGATTATGTAAAACGAGGCTTGCAAACAGCACAAAATCAAGCCGCACGATTAGTTGTACTTAAAATAGATACTCCAGGTGGATTGGATACTGCTATGCGGGAAATAGTGCAAACAATTATTGCCTCTTCGATACCTGTGGTTACTTATGTATCCCCGGCTGGAGCGAGAGCAGCTAGTGCAGGTACTTATATTTTATATGCTAGCCATGTTGCGGCAATGGCACCGGGAACTAATTTAGGCGCGGCTAATCCAGTAAAAATAAGTGATTTTAGCCTAACTGATGAAAAATTTGATGATAGCCAAAAAAAGTCGCAATCAAATAATGCGATGATAAATAAAACAGTTAATGACGCAGAAGCTTATCTACGCTCTTTAGCACAGATGCGTGGTCGAAATCAAGAATGGGCAACAAAAGCAGTTCGAGAATCTGCAAGTTTATCAGCAGAAGATGCAGAGAAAAATAAGGTAATTGATTTGATTGCTGTAGATGTAAAACAACTATTGCAAAGAATCCATTTGAAACAAGTCAACGTACTTGCTAAGAAACATTATATTGATACTCGAAATTTAACAATTTATTATTATCAAGCGGATTGGCGTAATAAAATATTATCTGTTATTACTAATCCCAATATTGCTTATATTTTAATGTTATTAGGAATTTATGGACTATTTTTTGAACTCTATAATCCAGGCAGTATTTTACCAGGAGTTATTGGTGGTGTTTCCTTAATTTTAGCATTATTTGCATTCCAATTATTAGCGGTTAATTCGGCTGGAATAGCGTTGGTTTTACTGGGTATTGCTTTTATGGTATCTGAATCACTGTTACCTAGTTTTGGAATATTAGGTATGGGAGGTTTAGTTGCCTTTGTAATGGGTTCTATTATTTTAATAGAAACTCCAGAATATGGCATTTCATATTATCTGATTTTTGCAGTAGCCATTCCAAGTCTTATTTTTATTTTATGGGCGTTAAATGTAATAATGCAGATACGCTCTAAATCTGTTATTACTGGAAAGGAAAATATGTTAGGCAAGCGGGGTTATTGTTTGAGCGATGAAAATGGCGAAATTTGGATACATATCAATGGTGAAATTTGGAAAGCCCGAGCTTCTATACCACTTTCTTCAGGAGAAATGGTAAAAGTTATCAGCATTAAAGGTTTAATTTTAGAAGTTCAACCAACTGATTCTGCTCAGGAAGTATTTCATCAAACCACTAAACCTAATTTTTTCAAAAGTAATCGATTTCATTAAATACCGCCTAACATTTACTTCCACTACAATGTACGCGCACAACACCATACATCAACTTGTTTAACTCCAGCACATTTTAAAATAATAGCTAATTCTTTAACTGTAGAGCCAGTCGTCATTACATCATCAATCAGAACAATATGTTGCCAATGTGGTTCTATTTTAATAATCTCAAAGATTCCAAGCACATTTTTTTGACGTTGCTGGTTATTCAATGATGTTTGTGGAGTGGTATTTTTAATTCGTTTACAAGCTTTATCAGCTAATGGGATTTTAGTTTGTTTCGTTATATATTTAGCAAGTTCTAAAGATTGATTGTAACCACGTTGGCAAAGTCTTTTCGGATGCAATGGCACTGGAATTAAAATATCAGGAGAACTTAAAATAGATAAACGACTAGCCATCATGTTTGCTAACCAATTTAATATTACCAAATTGCGTTGAAATTTAGCCCTAGAAATTAAAATATCAATAGGATAATCATAGGAAAAAATAGCTTGACTATAATTAAATGGTAAGGGATTTTGCTCGCATTCATAGCAAATTTCCCTATTTTTAACTAATTTAGCACAATGTGGACATACTTTGGTTGGCATAAAAGGCAAATCTGCTACACAACTTGAGCAAATAGCTTGTTGACTATTGGCTTGGCATAAAAAACAAGTTTGAGCTAAAAAATTATCAAGAAACTGGTTACGATATCGAATAATATTACTGTGAATCATAAAAATTATGATAGACCTTTTTAGAAACTTAGCACGTATTGCTTTACCATTTAAGATGTTAATTGGGATAGCGACTATTATTGCTTTTATTTTTATTGTAATATTAATTACAATTTTCACTTATCCGTCTTCGTATGAAGAAGATATGTATCTAATTCCAAGTATTTTAGGATTTTTATGGTTATTAAGTGCATATTTATTTATTGTTAATTTTTCCCAAGTACCTGTTGAAGCTAGTAATCCAGATAAATTTTGGGCAAGAATCAAATTTAAACTCCATCGAGCTTGGTATCACTTTTTAGGCTTGGTTTTTTTAGGAGTCAGCGGTTTGGTGGTATTTATTACATCTCGATTAATTAGTATTTGGTTGCGCTAATTTTAAACAATAAAATGGAAAATTGTCCACGAAAACATTTTTATTTATGATAATATCGTAACTATCTACCAATTAAACTTTAAATGCGAATTAAGAGTTAAA